>JAFZOA010000444.1 GCA_017550775.1 Ruminiclostridium sp.
CAGTTCACATAGTCATGAGCCGCAAGATCGTCCGCGAGGTCGCCGAGAAAGCGGTTTATGTTGTTTATGTTGCGAACGGGATCGTTGTATTTAACCAGAGCAAGCGCCGCACCGCGACCCGTAGTCTTGAAGTGCTTGATGATATGAGGCTTAGCCGCGACCTGTCCGGACAGATACGAGTAAAGCTCGTCGTCCGAAGCGCTGTCCCTCTTTTTCACCCAGATAAGACAGCCGTAGCTCTTTGTCTCGTTGTTTTCCTTTATTACGACAGACATATCCCCGATCTTACCGATAAGGGCATCACACCTGCCGCTGTAGCCGAGACCCGTGGCCACACCCGTTTCAAGCAATTCTTTCATAATCTCACCGATCCGCCGTCAGCGCCGTAAATATAATAATATGTGGTTCGCTGCGGCTCAGAAATTATCCGTATATATTTGCGCACAATAAAACACCGACAAATAATCGGACATAGATAATTTTACAATATTTTTTTAATATTGTCAATAAAAATATTGAAAATTTCAGAAAATTATGTTATAATTATTTTCATAGTATGCCGCAAGGCGTTAATCACAGAGGGCTTACGGATCCGGCAGGTATGGCTCAGCCGCCTTCGCACAGCCCCGAAAAAGTCAATGAAGGTTATGATAGCAAATGAGCAGACGCATTATAAAGGCGCGCACCTATTTTCCTATATCGAGCGAGCCGTTTGAGATACCGCTCCCTTTGAAAATGGAGCTTCATCATGCCAATACGCTTCTCTGCATTTACACGGTAAAGACCGACCTTACCGTGGATTACTCCTACAACGCCAACACTGATATACCTATGCCTACCCCGCCGGAGAAGTACCTTACTATAAGCGATTTCTACTATATACTGCGTTCCCGGGTGTTCCAGGAAGACCCGTTCATAGCGCCTGTGGAGCTCAAGCGTCTCGGACTTACGGAGTATAACCCGTATGAGATAATCCTCAAGACCTACGGCATAATGCCGTCTGACGCTTACTGGCTCAAGCGCTCCGACGACAGCTCCGGCTTTGACGACGCGATAGCCAAATACAACAAGATCATGTTCGGTGTCCAGCCCCCCGGACCCGGCAGCGAGATAGAAGACTTTTTACAGTGACATAAAGGAATATACAAAACATGGGAAACACAAGCTTTGAATACGAAAGAACTCCGTTCTACTACGAGACCGACAAAATGGGCATAGTCCACCACTCCAACTATATACGCTGGTTTGAGGAGGTACGCGTGGCTTACATGGCTGACCGCGGCTACCCCTACTCCCGCATGGAGGACGAGGGCGTGATGATCCCCGTGCTCGGAGTGGACTGCAAGTACAAAATACCGGTGAAGTTCGGACAGATGACTGTGATACGCGGCAGGATCGAGCTTTTCGACGGACTTCGGCTGAACGTTTCCTACGAGATCACGGATAAAGAGACCGGAAAGCTTCTCATAACGGGACATTCCGAGCATTGTTTCGTGAACGCGGAGAACTTCCGCCCGGTGCGCCTGAACAAATCACACCCCGAAATGGCGGCAGTATTCATGTGAGGGAGCGGCTATGACAGCATACGATGTTATTATAATAGGTGCGGGCGCAAGCGGCGTGTTCATGGCGTATGAGTTCGCAAAGCTCGACAAGGGGCTCCGCGTCTGCATGATAGACAAGGGCGCGCCGATAGCCGATCGTGCCTGCCCCATTGACGGGAAAAAGATAAAGAGCTGCATCCACTGCAAG
>JAFZOA010000445.1 GCA_017550775.1 Ruminiclostridium sp.
AAGCAGGAATGGTACGAACGCAAAATGACCAGGGACAGCTGAAGGAGGTGGGCAGATGCCTTTCCTTCCGGTTTCACGGGAAGACATGAAAGAACGCGGTATCGACCGGTTCGATTATATCTGTGTGACGGGCGACGCGTATGTCGATCACCCGTCCTTTGGTATTGCCATAATCTCCCGGCTGCTTGAAAGCTTCGGCTGCACCGTCGGAATGATAGCCCAGCCCGTCACCGACGCGGACTTTAAGCGGCTCGGTGAGCCTAAATACTGCTTCATGGTCACGGGCGGCAACATCGACAGCATGGTGTCGAACTACACCGTAGCCCTCAAAAAGCGCAACGACGACGCGTACAGCGCAGGCGGGCGGGGTGGAAAGCGCCCCGACAGAGCCGTGAACGTCTATTGCCGGGTTCTGAAACGGCTGTTCCCGGGCTGTGAGATAGCGATAGGCGGGCTTGAAGCCTCGCTGCGGCGGTTCGCACACTATGACTACTGGGACGACTGCGTGATGCCGTCGATACTCGTGAGCAGCGGCGCGGAGCTGCTGATGTACGGCATGGGCGAGCTCACCGTGACCGAGATACACAACCGCTTCAAGGCGGGAGATAAGCTGCGGGATATGCACGATATCCGCGGGACGTGCTACCTCACCGAGCCGGTGAACACACCGATAGGCTCGGTTCAGTGCGACAGCTTCGAGCTTGTGCGCGACAACAAGAAGGCATACGCCAAGGCGTGCCGCAAACAGTACGACGAGCAGGACGAGGTTTACGGCCGGACGATAGTTCAGCGCCACGGAGACATGATGCTCGTCCAGAACCCGCCCCAGCGCAGCCTAACGCAGTCGGAGTTCGACCGCGCCTATGAGCTCCCCTATATGCGGGCGTATCACCCGATGTACGACAAAGAGGGCGGTGTACCGTCGATCCGGGAGGTGGAGTTCTCGATCACCCACAACCGCGGCTGCTTCGGCTTCTGCAACTTCTGTTCAATAGCGCTCCACCAGGGGCGCAGAGTCCAGACAAGAAGCGCGGAGTCGGTGCTGAACGAGGCTCGGGAGCTTGCTTCGTCCCCCGGCTTCAAGGGATATATACACGATGTGGGCGGCCCCACGGCGGATTTCCGCTTCCCGTCCTGTGAAAAGCAGATAAAGAGCGGACTGTGCAAGGGTAAGAAGTGCCTTGCTCCCGCGCCCTGCCCCAACATGAAGGTGGATCACACCGAGTATCTTTCCATTCTGCGGAGAATGCGGGAGATAAAGAACGTGAAGAAGGTGTTCGTGCGGTCGGGCATACGCTACGACTACTTGATCGAGGACAAAAACGACGAGTTCATGAAGGAGCTTATCGCCCACCACATCAGCGGTCAGCTCAAGGTCGCGCCCGAGCACGCCAGCAACAAGGTGCTCGACTACATGGGAAAGCCTCATGTCGAGATATACGAGCGGTTCGAGAAGAAGTTCTACGACATTACAAAAGGCATGGGAAAGGAGCAGTACCTTGTTCCGTACCTCATGTCCTCGCACCCGGGCTGCACGCTGAACGATGCGGTTGATCTCGCGGTATTCCTCAAAAAGCACGGCATACATCCCGAGCAGGTGCAGGACTTCTACCCCACCCCGGGAACTATCTCCACGGCGATGTTCTACACCGGGCTTGACCCCTACACCCTGGAGCCGGTGTATGTACCGAGAAAGTACGAGGAGAAGAAGCTCCAGCGCGCGCTGCTCCAGTACTACAAGAAGGAGAACCGTGAGCTTGTCGAGAAGGCGCTCACGATCACGAACAGGAAAAACCTTATCGGAAGCGGGGCGAACTGTCTGATACCCGCAGCTCCGAACGGCGGAAAAGGCGTTGCAGATGACAGGAAACGAACGAGAGGAGCGCCCGACGGACGCAGACATACCGGAAAAACCGGTAAAAAGCATAGGTAAGCTTATCGCGGCTATAGCGGCAGGGGTGATCCTGCTGCTGTATGCCGTGTTGTCTTTTAATACGCTGTTTCGTATCGACGACCGGCTCCCGTCGTGGGACGACCTGTACTACATCTTCGGGCTGCGCTCCCGTGAACGGATCGGTCTTGAAGAAGGATATGCGGCGATACACTTCATCGACGTGGGACAGGGCGACTGCGCCCTGATACAAACCGGCACCAGGAACATACTCATCGACAGCGGCGAATACGAGGAATACGCGAATGTCGCGCAGTACCTGCGTGACATGGGAGCAGACCGGCTTGACACGGTGGTGATATCTCATCCGCACTCCGACCACATGGGATGTATGTACCGTCTCGTGAGAAGGTGCGGCGCGTCGGATATCGTGATGCCGGAAGTTCCGGAGACGCTAATACCGGTCACTCTCCCTTACACGAAGCTGCTGGAGCTCGCGGAGGAGCTTCACATTCCGGTGAACCGGGTGAGAAGCGGCGCACAGCTTGACACGGACGGCTTCGGTAAACTCGGCGTGCTTGCGCCGGTCGGCGAATACGACGGGCTCAATGACAGCTCCGTGGTGCTTCGGTACACGTTCGGCGATGTGAGCTTCCTTTTCTGCGGCGATATCGAGGAAGCGGCGGAAGCGGACATTCTCGCCTCGGGAGCGGACATTTCCGCCGACGTGATAAAGGTGCCGCACCACGGGAGCGTGTCGTCGAGCACCCGCCGGTTCGTACAGACGGTGTCGCCGGATTACGCAGTGTTCAGTGTGGGCGAGAACAACGATTACGGGCACCCGCACGCGGAAGTGGTCTCGCTGTACGAAAATATCGGCGCGAATATTCTTCGCACCGATATGGACGGGGATATCGTGTTTGTGACGGACGGGACAGAGCTGTATGTATATTGAACGGAGTTCCGCTGTTGGGGCTCTGCCCCACTGAACGATGCATTGAGGTGACCGCCAAAAGTGCGCAGGCTCAGCCTGCCGAGGAGCCCCCCGCGGGGGGCTCTTTTCAGACTGCCTCAGATAGTACCGGAAACAATTATTTCCATTGTTCCGGGAGTTACCGTGTATTCGCCGGTCACGGGATCACGGCTGAACGAAGCCGCGGGAACAGTGAACGCGCCCGGAGTGGTCTCAAACTCGCCGGTGAGCTCGTCGTAAGTGTAGCCCGTAGAAAGCGCCGCCGTGCCGCCCATTTCAACTGTGATGCTCTTGAGTATCGGCGCAAATGTGTCGGTGAGAACAGCGTCGCTCTCCGCCGTGTTGCCGGTGTTGGCGATAAGGAACGTGTAGGTGACTGTGCCGTTCTCGGAGACCTCGATCGGAGCAAGAGACTTGCTTATCGAAAGTATAGCCTCGTTCTCGACGGGAACCGTCGCCGAAGCGGTGACCTCCGGCGCGCCGGAGCCGTCGATAGTCGCGGTATTGGTGATCTCGGAGCCGGTCTCTACGGGTGCGAACTCGTTAGCCTGCGCCTGGTAGATGATGACCGCGTCGCCGTTTGCGGGAACGGTAATACCGGAGATCACAAGGTTCGTGCCGCCTACGGCTGTGGGGGCGGGCTGCAATACGCCGTTCGCAAAGTACTGCACCGAGCCGTCAACGTATGTCAGCGGTACCAGC
>JAFZOA010000446.1 GCA_017550775.1 Ruminiclostridium sp.
ACTCGCCCCCTTGACCCCTCGGCAGGCTGAGCCTGCACGCATTCCGTATGTTACTTATCTGCAATGGACTGGCTATCTGCCTCGAAGTTCGGAGTTTTTCAACAAGACTATTCAAGTTCCGTGATGCGGCATGGGTTCATGCGTCTATGATATTGCTGCGCAAATCCGCCGGCTCGGAGGTCCATCGGTGACCGTTTGTATGCGCGCGTTCTGCGCGCTTTTGACGGTCACCTCACTGCATCGTGCAGTGGGGCAGAGCCCCAGGTCTCTGTAATCTGAAACGAGCCGCTTTCCGATACGGAAAGCGGCTCGTTGCTGTATATTTCACTCAGATGTTGGCGATCTCCTGTTCCGAAAGGAGCTTGCAGCCCGCTTCGTTGAGCGCCGTTTCCGCAGCTTCGTTGTTATCCACGCGAAGGATAAGGCACGCCATGCCCTTTTCCGCGTTGATGAACGCCGCGTACATATACTCCACGCTGATGTTCTCGTTGTAGAGTATCTTCATTATGGAAGCCATGCTTCCGGGCTTGTCGTCGGCTATTACCGCCATAACATTCGCCGCAGAGGCTATGAAGTTCTTCTCCTTGAGCACTGCCACAGCCTTGTCGGTGTCATTGACGATTATACGCATGATACCGAAGTCCTTGGTGTCGGCAATGGATACCGCGCGGATATTGATACCCGCCTCGGCGAGAGCTTCGGTGACCGCACAGAGTCTTCCGGGTCTGTTTTCCACGAATACTGATAACTGCTTGACTGTCATTTTGAATTCCTCCCATTATACAAGCTTACGCCTGTCTATAACACGCACTGCCTTGCCCTCGGAACGCGGTATGCTCTTGGGCTCAACGAGCGTGATCTTTGCCTTGATGCCGAGTATCTGCTGGATATCCGCGCCGAGCTTCTTTTCGAGCGTGGAGATATCCTTGACAGTATCGCTGAACATATCGTCGGACAGCTCTACCTTGATCTCGAACGTATCGGTCGTGCCTATGCGGTCAACGATGATCTGATAGTTCGGGGTAGCCTTGAAGTCCTTGATGAGCACGGTCTCGATCTGCGACGGGAATACGTTGACACCCTTGATGATGAGCATATCGTCGCTTCTTCCCATGGGCTTTGTCATCTTCACGAGAGTTCTTCCGCAGGAGCACTTCTTTCTCGAAAGCACGCATATATCTCGCGTTCTGTATCTGAGAAGCGGGAAGGCTTCCTTTGTGATGCTTGTGAAAACGAGCTCACCCTTTGAGCCCTCGGGAAGCACCTCTCCGGTGTCGGGATCTATGATCTCGGCAATGAAGTGATCCTCGTTTATGTGCATACCGGACTGCTCCTCGCACTCGAACGCAACGCCGGGGCCGCTTGTCTCGGTAAGTCCGTAGATATCGTAAGCCTTGATGCCGAGTGACTTTTCGATCTGCTGACGCATTTCCTCGGTCCACGGCTCCGCGCCGAAGATACCCGCTTTGAGCTTGATGTCGTCCGGGGTATATCCCATTTCATGCAGAGTTTCTCCGATGTACGCGGCATACGACGGTGTGCAGCAGAGGATAGTCGAACCGAGATCCATCATGAACTGTATCTGACGCTCGGTATTGCCGGAGGACATCGGGAGAGTGAGACAGCCCACCTTGTGGGAGCCGCCGTTGAGTCCGGGACCGCCGGTGAACAGGCCGTAGCCGTAAGCTACCTGACATACATCGTCCTTTGTACCGCCCGCAGCGGTGATAGCTCTCGCGACGCAGTTCTCCCAGAGATCAACGTCGTTCTGGGTATAGAACGATACAACGCGCTTGCCGGTAGTGCCGCTTGTGGACTGGATCCTCACGCAGTCGGAAAGAGGTGCCGCGAGAAGTCCGTAGGGGTAGGAATCGCGAAGATCGGCTTTGCTGAGGAACGGGAGCTTATGAAGGTCGTCGATGCCCTTGATATCGTCCGGAGTAACGCCCTTTTCTTCCATTTTCTTCCGGTAGTAAGGAACGTTGTCCCATACGTGCTTTACCTGCTTTACAAGGCGTTCGCTCTGCAGCTTACGCATCTCGGAAAGCTCCATTGTCTCGATCTTTTCGTCCCAATAATTTGTTGCCATTGGATTATAAACCTCCTTGATATTTTCGCCGCACCGACTTTAGTATTATATCTGTCTCAACGCCACCGGCCGCTGACTTATATAGTCATTATACCACAAATCAACAATGTCGTCAAGGATTTTCGTATATTATCACAATAAATTTCTCATATTATCACAAAAGGCCCGTTCCCCGCAAAGAACCTGTGCTTCCGGCGGCGATGACACGGTTTCCGGCACATCGGTTTTACAGCGAAAATTATTGTTGATTTTTGTCGGCGTGTGTGATACAATGGTATTGAGCGAGGTGAACGGCATGAACATTTTTTCCGTAATTTTCATGAACTTCTGGGGGTTCGATATCATCATCTTTCTCGCGGCGGCATTCAACGGGTTTGTATTCTACATGGTCAAGCTCTCGTCGGACAGGCTCAGAGGAATGATGACCCATACCATATATGTCCCGCACTTTCTGCTCACACGCGGCGAGGCGGACAAACAGGTCTCGGAGATGCGGGAGGAGGACGTGCTTTCGCTGCGCAGCTCCGCGGACAGGTTCTATTCGCTGTTCGTGAACATCACCGGCATATTCCCGCTGCTCGGTATCCTCGGAACGGTGGTATCGCTTCTCGGGCTGGTCTCGGACATGGAGAACGTCACCGGCAACTTCTACGGCGCGCTCACGTCAACATTCTGGGGACTCATCTTCGCTATCGTGTTCAAGTTCCTTGACGGACTTATCTCCCCGGAGATAGAGAGCAACGAGAAGAGCGTGCTCATGTACCTCGAAAACAAGAATGCCGCGGAGACCGCAGCCGGCGCTCCCCGGACGATGCCGGACACACCGGTCTCCGATGAAACGGACAAGCCTGCGGAAGACATTGCTGCTGACACAGAACGTGCCGGGGACGGAGAGGACGGCGGATATGAGGAATAGGGGCATTGCGATAGAGCTTACCGCGCTGCTTGACGTTATCCTCATAATGCTGTTCTGGGTCATGCTCAACATGGAGAACGAGACCGACCGGGTAAAGACCGAGGCTGCCGAAGCTGTCGCGGAGCAGCAGGAGCGGTTTGACCGGGCATCGGCGGAGCTCGAAAGCGAGCTTGACGCCGTGAAGGAGCAGTACGAGCGCTTCCTCGACGAGAACGCCGACGATATCGCGGTAGCCAATCAGAAGGCGCTCGACGAGTTCGCGGAGGGGCGGATGTTCACGCTCAATTTAAGCTATGACGCGGTAGGAAAGCTCTTCATACTCGACGAAAACGGCGAGATAGCACACACCATGCTGAACTCGGAACAGGAGATCGCGGACAGCATCTCAAAGGTGCTGGAGGAGTCCGGACTTGACAAGGACGACGTGATACTGTGCGCGTTCGTGTACGACGGAAGCAGGGCGCTGTACCGGGATGTGAACATGGTATCCGCAGCCGCCGGGGAAGTCGGGAAGGACTATGAAAGGTTCTACTGTACATACATCAACATTTCACGCTGACAAGGAGAATAACAATGGACAAGAAGCTTGAAAAGGAAAACACGAGACTCGAAAAGGAAAACTCGACGCTTGAAAAGCAGAACACAAAGCTCGAAAAGCAGAACAGGAAGCTCAAAGGCAAAAACAGAGCGGGCGGAAAGATCATTCTGTTCCTGCTGCTGATAATTGTCATTCTTGCGGCGGTGATGTTCTTCCTTGACCCGTTCGGGTGGGGGATAGGACCCAATGCGAAGTCGCAGTCGAGCGGAGGCGCTTCCGCACCCGCCGCGACCACAGCAGCTTCTTCCGCGACCACAGCCGGGACAGAGAAGCCGCAGCCCGTGGTAGATGTTACCGTTTCCGGCGCAACGCTCCTGATTTCGTCCGAGGAAAAGACGGTGGAAGAAGTGGTAAAGGCCGCAAAAGAAGCCGGGGATGACGTTATCGTCAACATCACCGATGACAGCGCCACCGTGAACGCTATGGACGAGCTCCAGAGCGCCCTCAAAAAGGAAAACATCGCGTATTCCATGAAGTGACAGCGGCTCTATGGACAGAACAGTTTACCTTATAAGACACGGTGAGACCGACATGAACCGCGAGGAGCGCCTTCAGGGTCAGATCGACTCCGAGCTCAATCCCACCGGTATCGCGGAGGCGCAGTCCGCCGCACGCAGACTTCACGAGGCGGGAATACGCTTCGACAGGATATACACTTCCCCGCTCCGGCGCGCGGCCAGGACCGCCGATATCATAGCGGAGGGCGGCGCTGTCACGGTCGAGCCGCTCATCACCGAAATGCACTTCGGAAGCTTCGAGGGTATGCCTTACGGAAAGATCGACGGGAAGATGTGGGACTTCATTCACGACCCCGAGCACGTTCCCCCGCCCGAGGGCGTCGAGAGCATACAAAGCCTTACCGGAAGAACAGGGAGTTTCCTGCGCCGGATAATCTCCGACAGCTCAGAAAGCTGTATTCTCGCAGTCACACACGGTATCGCGCTTCGCAGTATGCTGTGGAACCTTTACGGCGAGGACAGCCGCGCGCAGGTGTGGGGTATGCCGATAGAGAACTGCGTGATCTATACGTTCCGGGTGACGGACGGGAAGGTCACCGGTATCCGCCGCGCGGACGAACTCTCACAAAAGAGTGAAAGCGATACGAGCGCAGTTTTCTGAACGTACGCAAAGTCACATACACCCCGCCCCGACACGGTATACATTATATAGTGTATGTACTGCGTCGCGGCGGTGAAAAGGCAGATCGGACATCGCGTCCGGTTCCGGAACGGCAGGACGCTGGCTTTGAGCAAACATACGGTATCATACCGGCACCGGACCGCAGCGGCCTTACGCGGGTAAGGACGGAGATACCGGATATCACAGAACGAGGAAAGGCGTAAAAATGGAGCTTACCGTAAAGCATTTCAACGAGCTTACCGCAGCGGAGCTGTTCGATATATACAAGCTTCGTACCGCGGTTTTTGTCGTGGAACAGAATTGTGCGTATCAGGAAGTTGACGACGCGGACAAGAGCGCCTATCATGTATGGCTGCACGAGAACGGAGAGATACTCGCGTACATTCGCGTGCTGCCGAAGGGCATAAAATTCGATGATGTTTCGATAGGACGGGTCATCTCCGCAAAGCGAAGACAAGGGTTCGGAACACGGATACTCAACGAGGGCATAAAGGTCGCTAAGGAAAAGCTCGGCGCGGACATAATCACCATAGAAGCGCAGACCTACGCGAAAGGCTTTTATGAAAACGCCGGATTTGTACGGATATCCGAGGAGTTCCTCGAAGACGGCATACCGCATATCAGAATGAGGCTCGATATATGATAAAGAAACTGCGCCGCAGCTTCATCATAACGGCTATGATCTCGGTCATAGCCGTGCTTACCGTACTGCTTGCGGCAATCAACACAGCAAACTTTTTAAGCTCCGACAGCGAGGCGGACGAGCTTCTGACGCTGCTCGCGGACAACGGCGGCGCTTTTCCCGCCAGGATGCTCGATACGTATGAAGTGGATGACCGGTCGAACACGAATCGGGATCAGAGGGACCGTCCGCCGCAGATGCCTTTCGATATGTCGGACAAAGGCCGGGAAGGCTTCGGCGGGCGCTTCTCGATGGAGACCGCCTTCGAGACGAGGTATTTCACCGTGAGCGTCGACGGATCGGGCGCCGTCTCATATGTGGATACGTCGTTCATCGCCGCGATAACCGAGGACGAGGCCGCGGATATCGCTGGGAACGTTATGAAATCGGGCGCCGAGAAGGGCTTTTACCGCTCGTACAGATACCTTGTTTCGGGAGAAGGCGACAGCCGTCTGATCGTCTTCCTCGACCGCACCCGCGAGCTCGGGACGTTCAGGGAGTTCCTCGGATCGAGCGTGCTCATCTCTCTCGCCGGATTCCTGGCGGTGTTACTTCTGATAACCATCCTCAGCGCCAGGATAGTGAAGCCGATCTCGGACAGCTATGAGAAGCAGAAGCGGTTCATCACCGACGCCGGGCACGAGATCAAGACGCCGCTGACGATCATCGACGCCGACGCCGAGGTGCTGGAGATGGAGATCGGAGATGGCAACGAGTGGCTCGACGAGATAAAAAAGCAGACCAGGCGGCTTTCGGGGCTTACAGCCGATCTTATATATCTCGCGAAGATGGAAGAGGACTCGTATCTGCCGAAGGTCAGGATGATCGAGTTCCCGCTGTCGGACATCACAGCCGAGTGCGCGCGGTCGTTCACGGGCATGGCGAGATCGCAGGGCAAGCGCCTTGAAGTCGATATCGCCCCAATGCTCTCGATGAGGGGAGACGAGAAGGCGATAACGCAGCTGATAAACATACTGCTCGACAACGCGATGAAATACTCCCCCGAAAACGGCGGCATCTCCCTGCGCCTGACGTCATCCGGCAGGAATATCACGCTGTCGGTCTCGAATGACGCTTCTCCCATGTCAAAAGAGGATATATCCCATATATTCGACCGCTTTTACCGCGCCGAGAAATCGCGGTCGACGAAGACCGGCGGCAGCGGTATCGGCCTGTCGGTCGCTCACGCCATAGTATCGGCGCATAAAGGCAGGATCACGGCCTCGCAGGATGAAGACGGCGTATTTACCGTCACCGCGTCCATGCCGCAGTAAGGAGCATATCATGATATATTACAATA
>JAFZOA010000447.1 GCA_017550775.1 Ruminiclostridium sp.
AATGTTTCGGAGTCGGACGGGATACGCAAGATCATAAGGAGACTGAACGCACAGCTTCGCACCGACGCGGTACGCATACTCGGAGAAAATGTGCCCTTTGCTTCAGGTGTATTCTGCGGAGCAGTGATAACAAAGGGCGGAAGAAATTATTCCGAGCTGTTCAGGACTGCCGATCGCGCGCTTCTGGAAGCAAAAGTGAGCGGAAAATACGAATGTATTGTTCTGCACGATGACAGTGTTTTTGCGCATAACGAGGCTCGTTCGGAAGATCTGCTGACGTTGTGCGCTTCATTGGAGGAGCACAGTGTATCTCACGGAGCACTGTATCTTGACAGGGAAGCTTTCGGAAGCGTCTATCGCTATATGCTTCGGCACATGGAACGTTACGGTGGCTGTGCAGGGAGAGTTCTTCTCACGGTCGTTCCGACGGTCAGAGATATGAGAGAGGCAGAGCTTTCCGCCGTTATCTCTCAATTCGGTAAAGTTGTCGGAGGTGTGCTCCGCAGCAGTGACATTATGATGCAGAGCTCCGCGGATAGCTTTTTTCTGCTGCTGCCGACAGCTTCCGGAAACGACATAGGAAAGATCATAGGACGTGTTTCGGACGCATGGAGAAAAGAAGATGTTTCCGAAAGTGTAGTGCTGACCTACGTTTCCGATGCGATCAACAAATAAAAACGCTGATTTCCCGTCTCAGGAAACAGCGCAGACAAAGACAGAATTACCCCCGGAGCACTGGACTCCGGGGGTAATAACTATTTAAAATATTATTCAAACATTGCAGTAGAAAGGTAACGCTCGCCTGTGTCGGGGAGAAGCACCGCTATGGTCTTACCCTTGTTCTCGGGACGCTTTGCTACCTGTATAGCGGCATAGAGTGCGGCACCGGAGGATATTCCGACAAGTACACCCTCTGTTCTTGCTATAAGTCTTCCTGTTTCAAACGCGTCTTCATTGGCAACGGGAAGTATCTCGTCGTATATCTTTGTATTCAGTGTGTCGGGAACAAACCCCGCGCCTATACCCTGGATCTTGTGAGGACCCGCCTTGCCTTCCGAGAGAACGGGGGAGTCCTTCGGCTCTACCGCGATGACCTTGATATCGGGATTCTTTGACTTGAGGTACTTGCCGACACCGGAGATAGTTCCGCCTGTGCCTACACCGGCAACGAAGATATCTACCTTGCCCTCTGTGTCGTCCCAGATCTCAACACCGGTGGTGCGCTCGTGAACTGCGGGGTTTGCGGGATTGGTGAACTGTGAGGGGATAAAGCTGTTCTCGATCTCCTTGGCGAGTTCTTCGGCTTTTGCTATTGCACCCTTCATGCCCTTTGCGCCTTCAGTAAGAACGAGCTCGGCGCCGTATGCCTTCATAAGCTTTCTGCGCTCGATGCTCATTGTCTCCGGCATGGTGATTATAAGTCTGTAGCCGCGCGCAGCCGCTACGGAAGCAAGTCCGATACCGGTATTACCGCTGGTGGGTTCGATGATGACGCTTCCGGGTTTAAGCTTGCCGCTTGCCTCTGCATCGTCTATCATGCCCTTTGCGATCCTGTCCTTTACGCTTCCGGCGGGGTTGAAGTATTCGAGCTTTGCGACTACTTTAGCTTCAAGTCCGAGCTTTTTCTCGATGTTCGCGATTTCGAGAAGGGGGGTCTTTCCGATGAGATCACTGATCTTAGTATAAACTGCCATGATAAAAATACTCCTTTTGTCAACAGATATTTTATACCGGACAATGCGCGGTATGTTTTTGTTTTTTTGGTCAAGTGTCGGTAACGATATCACAAGCCGCAACATCGTTCATGTAGTAATGTTTTCATATCTCTTATAAATCCTATCTGATTGGTATGCATATATTATAGCAGACAGTTTAAGCTTTGTCAAGGGTTTTTTCAAAAATTGTTAAAAATTAAAAAAACTATTGCTTTTTATGACATAATATGATATAATACATATACTTATAATTATGTGTATAAGAATTTCGGGTGAAAGGAAGATCGTTTTGGCGGAAAAAGAGAGCAATACGGAAGCAAACGAATCCGAACGGTTCAATTCGATGCTTAATGCCGCGCAGAAGCAGGTCGGCGTTAAAAGCGCTCCGCAGTCCGAAAACGGCGGCGGTTCCCTTACGCAGGCTCAGATAGAAGCTATGTTGTCCGGCGATGATTTCGATATTGATCTGGACGAGGACGACGATGAAGACGCCGGTGAAGAAAGCGCCGATGAAAAAACAGCGAACGTGACTCCGCCCGATGAAGAGAAGGACGAGGATACCGCAATCGCGGATATGTTCCGTGAAGGGATAAACGCGGATTCTCAGGCCGCTGCGGAAGAGACCGAAAAGAAAGTAAAAAAGAAGAAAGAAAAAAAGCCGAAGGAAAAGAAAGAAAAGAAACCGCTTGATAAAGCAGTACTTGCTAAGGTGCTCATAGCGGCGGCTGTGGTAGTAGCTCTCGCACTCGGATACTGTGTAAGTCTGTTGTTCTTCACGGACGCGATAAAGACCTCCAACTACGACTTTACTCTGAAAGCGGCAAAGGCTGTCAACAGTATGCTTACGGACGGCAGGGAGATGTATGTGTATAAGGCATTCGTAAGAAACGGTATATCCCTTGACGAATGTATGCTGTACGCGGTGACAAGCTCCGAGAAAAGCAGTGATTCCGAAAAGGCGGAGATGTTCCGCGTGGTAATAAATCACGATGCTCCGAATAAGATTAATGTGTACTACACGCTCGATGAACAGAACCCCGAGTACATCAAAATGCTTGAGAGCGGGAATGAGACTAAAGTGACAAAGGCAAATATGCTCAAGGCATACTCGGACGCGATATTTGAAGCTGATAAGGAAATACAGATCGGCTCGCCATCGTGGGAGAAGATAGAGTGTACAGATATAAATAAGGATATCGCGGAGCAAAGATCTGCTTCCGAGCAGCAGTAATGAAAGATGTGTATTGATGTTACGCTTTCTTAACAACGTGACCGGAGAGGATAAGTTATGGTTTTATTGAATTATTCACCGACTCAGTTATTCTTCATGTTCTTCGTATTCTGCAACTACGGCTGGATACAGGAATCCATTATTGAGTCGCTGTACCACAAGAGAGTTATAAACAGAGGCTTTCTGAAAGGCCCGTATATCCCGATCTACGGTATCGGCGGAATGTCGATGCTGATACTGTGCCTTCCCTTTAAGGACAACGGCTTCGCGGTGTATTTTGTCGGTCTGTTCAGCTGCACTATCCTTGAATACTTCGTGGGTTGGTTCATGGAGACCATGTTCCACAAGCAGTTCTGGGATTACAGTATGCTGCGTCTTACTTATAAGAACCGCATATCTCTTCTTTCCTCGCTCTTCTGGGGACTGCTTTCGCTGTTCATGGTTTATGTGCTTTACGGCATAATGGACTGGATAGTGAACTTCGCGGATCCCATATTCATGCTTTCGTATGACATCGCCATGGGCATCGCAATGACGGTAGATACATTTATAAGTATGATGAGCCAGAAGGCATTCAGAGAACAGCTCAAAAAGCTTCCTTATGAAAAGGCAAAGCGCATTATGACCGAAAAGTTCATTCAGGTCGGCGGCGCGGTAATGAAGCGTCGTGAGCGTTTCAATGCGCTGCTTGCGAAGATGAAGTTCAGCGTGGATGAGGACGACAACGACGAAGATCTCGATGAGGAAGCCGGAAGCGGGTTTCCCGAAGAAGAAAACGAGGAAACATAAATGACACCCGATCAGGAGTATTTTGAACGGACAGCAAAGCCTATCGTAAGACATCGTAAGATGCAGTCCACCAAGAGGCTTGTCCAGCACGGCAATGTTTCCGTATTCGCGCACTCGCTGGCTGTAGCGGCGTACAGTGTGAAGCTTGCGAAGAAGCTCGGTATAAAATACGACCGGCGCAGCCTTATCCGCGGAGCTCTGCTGCACGACTTCTTTCTGTATGACTGGCACAAGACAAACAATGTGGGGGACGGGCTTCACGGTTTCGCTCACCCGAACACCGCGTCCAAGAATGCGGCAAAGTATTTCCGGCTCAACACAAGGGAGCTTGACATTATCCGCAAGCATATGTGGCCGCTTACAATTACTAAGCTTCCGAAATACCGCGAAAGCTGGCTTGTGTGCATGGCGGACAAATACTGCTCGCTGCTCGAAACGCTGGGGCTAAACAAGTACGACGACAGCACGTTCGTAAAGCTTATAGAAAAGGAACGCAGGAAAGAAGCTTTGCGTTCTCAGAAGATAAAGACGGCTAAGAAGCGTAGCGGTGATGCCGGTAAAACAGAATGATATCGGGAAAAGCTATCCTTAGTCGAATGAGGATAGCTTTATTTACAGTTTTGTAAAATTATTACAATATATTGTATAAAACTGTTGACAAATATACAAATATATGATACAATGTCTCTATCGACATTAAAGTCCTTATCAAGAGCGGCGGAGGAAACGGGTCCTGTGAAGCCGCGGCAACCGGCGGAAACGCAAACGGTGCCAATTCCCGCGTCGTGCGAATACGCACGGCGGAAGATGAGGGAGATCGGATATTTCGGCTCCCGGAAAAGGGAGCTTTTTTGTTGAAAAAATAACAATTTGAAAGGAATATGAAAATGGCAAAGTTTTTATTCACATCTGAGAGCGTGACCGAAGGACATCCCGACAAAATCTGCGACAAGATCTCCGACAGCGTGCTCGACGCACTTCTCGCACAGGATCCTATGTCCCGTGTGGCCTGCGAGACCTGCGCAACCACCGGTCTTGTAATGGTCATGGGTGAGATCACCACAAAGGCTGTGGTGGATATCCCGCTTATCGTCCGTGAGGCAGTCC
>JAFZOA010000448.1 GCA_017550775.1 Ruminiclostridium sp.
GATATGCTCTTATGTGATGTTCTGAGTTCAAGGATCGACATCAAGCAGGCGTTAGTCGGCGAAAAGATCAAAGGCTTATCCGAAAAGGATCAGCTAAAGATAATCGAGGTTATAGAGCTGTTGGTGAAGCAGGCAGAATCTTGATTTTCTACATAATTCGACAAATCAGCGGGAAACTGCTGATTTTTTTATTTCCCGTCACGTTTCCCGTTTTTTCGACAAAGTCTTTGTGATATAATACCACTATCGGCGGCAAAAGCCGCTAATAATATTACAAGGGAGTTGTTTTCAATGAGCAACATAATCAAGAAAGTAGCAAAGGAAAACGGAGTATCGGTCAAAGAAGTACGCAGGGACTTTGAGGAAATGATCAGAGTCGGTATGTCATCAACTGATCCGGAGGCAATTATGTTTTGGTCGCAGTTTGGCGGTAAGACACCGACACCGGAGCAGTTTATAGCGGCGCTTTCAGCAGCCACCAAAGCGAGACTTACATAAAAAGAATCCTCGGCATTTCTGTCGAGGACTCAAATGTCAGATGTTTATTCTTCATATCCGAAAAACTCTTTTAATCCTGCTCTTTCTTTGAGCAGTTCAGGGGTAAAGCCGTAGTGCGCGGCGGATGCGATACCAACGACTTCTTTCAGAAAATCATCATAAGGGAGATCAAGCCACTCTTCCGGTATTTCACGCCGTATAGTGCCGCCGTCATTATGGCTGCCGCCCCACCACCACGCTTCATCAAGCTCTGCCTGATATGTACCGTCGTCCATTTTGTTAAAAGCGTACCACGAACACCATTCCCGCATTCCCTCCGGAGTTTTCTCGCCCTCGTAATGCGGAGCATCGTGCGGTAACGGAGAGTAGTCAGGGGCTCCTTTACTTGCGGAACGCCGATATACCGAGAATCGCTCGCCCGTTTCTTTGGGCTGCCGTTCAAGTGTTAAAAGCCCTTTGCGGTATATGATACGCTTTCTACCTGACACACGGTTTTCGTCCTTTAAAATTTGGGGAAAGATTGCAGGGGGCTTTTTTCCTTTGTATTCCTTATGTAAACCAAGTTCTTTCAATTCTTCCTCTATATCCCACGGACTTCCCCAATTAAGGCTAAAGGATACCGAGTTATCATCATAGATGTTATAATACCCGATATTCTTTTCATTATATTTTACGATGTAATCATCTAAAAGCAGACTCATAGTTAAGCCTCACATATATTTTTATGCCCATATAGCAAGTGCAAGTGTACCGAATACCATAAGAATCAACCCGATAAGAGCTTTTTTACCGAGTTTTTCCTTAAACACAATAAATGAGAATATAATTGAAACGATGATACTCATTTTATCTATCGGCACTACCACGCTGACGATACCGTTTTGAATCGAATAATAATAGCATAGCCAGCTGCCGCCCGTTGCAAGCCCCGATAATGCTATAAACACGAGTTCCTTTTTATTAAGAGTTCTCAATTGTTTATGCTTGCCTTTTATCAATACGATAAGCCACGCCATTATGAGTACTACGCAAGTGCGGATCGCAGTTCCGAGGTTGGATTCTACGCCGGTTATTCCGACCTTTGCAAGAATAGATGTCAATGCGGCAAATACAGCCGAGCCGATTGCATACGGGAGCCACAATGCTTTCGTTTCTTTGGCTTCTGTATTTTTCTTCTCTATCATCAGAAATACGCCAATTGCCAAAAGAACGGTACCTATAAGTTTTACTGCAAGGTTGTTTGTTTCACCGAACAGGATAATTGCAAGAAGTACGGTCAGTACTGTGCTTGACTTGTCTATAGGAACGACTTTGTTGACATCTCCCATAGACAGCGCCTTGAAATAGCA
Organism: Ruminiclostridium sp.; assembly: GCA_017550775.1. The sequence goes on from JAFZOA010000448.1 coordinate 1,848, forward strand.
TATCCAAGAAGCTCCGGTAGCTATTCCCGAAAGAACGAGAAACAAAAGTGATACGGGTGCGATCTCCGAAATGCTGCCGGCAGAGCCCACGATAAAAACCATTATCCACGAAAACAATAAAACGACTATTGTTCTCAGAGCAGTCGCCAAATCGGAGTCGGTTTCTTTAATGCCGCATTTTGCGAGTATAGAAGTCAAACCTGCAAAGAGGGCGGATAAGACCGCCATTACAAGCCACATCATAGTCATTGCCTTTTCAAAAATGTTTTTTTAGATTATACCATACATAAGAGCTTTTGTAAAGGCTCTTTTTATTTTACCTTGAAAGGAATGGTATGTATGCAGCTTGTGATCTGTGAAAAACCGAGTGTCGGGGCTACTTTGGCTAAGGCTCTCGGAGCGAATGAGCGTAAAGCCGGATATTTTGAGGGCGCTAACCTTATTGTCTCGTGGTGTATTGGTCATCTCGTAGAGCTTGCCAATGCCGATGTGTATGATGAACGCTACAAGAAATGGAATATCGCTGATCTGCCCATTATCCCACAGGAATGGCAGTTTATCGTATCTGCCGACAAGAACGAACAGTTTGAGGTACTGCGGGGTCTTATGAATGATAATCGTGTTTCCGAGGTTGTGAACGCTTGCGATGCCGGACGCGAGGGCGAGCTTATTTTCCGTCTTGTGTATAACAAGATCGGCTGTACAAAGCCTGTCAAGCGTCTTTGGCTCTCGTCTATGGAAGAAAAAGCGATAACGGCGGCATTTGCCGACCTCAAAGACGGCAAGGATTACGAGAACCTTTACCGCTCGGCGCTGTGCCGGTCAAAGGCCGATTGGATAGTCGGTATCAACTCTACCCGTCTTTTCTCAAAGATGTATAACAAGAAGCTGAACGTCGGGCGCGTACTGACACCAACGCTTGCAATACTGCTTGACCGTGAACAGGCTATTGCAGACTTCAAAAAGGAGAAGTATTATACGATCAGGCTCAAAGGTGACGGTCTTGACGCTGTTTCTGAGAAGATCACGAACGAGGACGAAGCAAAGCGTATCGCCGGAGAGTGCAGTGGAAAGACTGCCGTCGTGAAATCTGTTAAGACTGAACGAAAGACAATAAGTCCTCCGAAGCTGTATGATTTGACCACCTTGCAGCGTGAGGCAAACAGGTTTTACGGATACACCGCACAGCAAACGCTCGACTATACTCAGTCGCTCTATGAAATGCAGTTATGCTCATATCCGCGAACGGACAGCCAGTATCTGACCGAGGATATGGAAGAAACGGTGCTTTCCACAGCAAAGAGTATCGTCGGAAAGCTCCTGTTCTTTGACGGAATCAGGATAACAGATGTTACCAAGCGATTGCTTAATAACAGCAAGGTCACAGACCATACCGCGATAATTCCCACCGGAAAGCTCCGAAACATCTCTCTTGATGAAGTTCCGAACGGAGAGAAGAACATTCTCTACCTCATAGCCTGCCGCCTTTTATCCGCATTAAGCTCCCCATATATCTATGATACCGTTACCGCCGAGATCGAGTGTAACGGTATTATTTTTATGGCAAAAGGCAGAACGGTCATTTCCGAGGGATTCAAGGCTATCGAAAAGGCTTTCAGACAGTTTCAGAAATGCAAGGAAGATGCGGACGAGTCAGACGATGTGCCTGTGCTGGCTCTTACAGAGGGTCAGACGATAACCGGCATATCCACCGAGATCAGTGAGAACTACACGCAGCCGCCGAAGCATTTTACCGAGGACACACTTCTTTCGGCTATGGAACGTGCGGGTACAGAGGATATTACCGAGGAAGTTGAGCGTTCGGGACTTGGTACTCCTGCGACCCGCGCGGGAATAATCGAAAAGCTCACTAAATCGGGCTTTGTCTCCCGCGATAAGCGAAATCTTATCGTAAGCGCCAGCGGAAATGAGCTTGTTTCCTTTATGCCGGAAATCATCAAGTCTGCTAAGCTGACCGCCGATTGGGAAAATAAGCTGTCGCTTATGGCACAGGGTAAGTTCACCGAGGCGCAGTTTATGGCTGACATCGAACGCCTTATGACTGATATTATCTCTCAGGCAAATAGCGAGTTTGATGAAAGCAAGGTCGCGGCGTTCGGCGGCGAGGCTTTCGGTACTTGTCCGAGGTGCGGTAAGAAGATACTGAAAACGTCGAAAGCCTACTCCTGCGAGAGTAAAGCCTGCGGATTCACTATTTGGAAGAACAACAAGTTTTTTGAGAACGCACGGAAAGAGCTTACCGACGATATGGTGAAGAAAATGCTCACCAAAGGCAAGGTCGCGGTAAGCGGCTTGTATTCACAGAAGTCCGGCAAGACCTACGATGCCGTTATAAGTCTTGAAGATACCGGCAAGTATGTGAACTTCAAGCTCGAATTTCCCGCCAACAAGAAAGGTAGGTAAGAATGCCGTCAACCGAAAACGAAAGAGCGGCTATACCGCTGTATAAAGATGATTTTCAAACAGCAAGAGAGAAAGGTGAGCTTGATATTGCTCGTCTTAGCTATCAGACGAATATTGCCTGTGCAAAGGATATTGACGAAACAATAGCAGCTAACCATTTAGATAATATCCTTGATACCGACAAGATCGTAGATGAGCTTGTTGAAAAGTACAGCGCAGAACGTATTGCACACGTTCTCGCTGCAAGGATAACGAACGCGAGTTGGGACGGGCGTTACTCCCGCAAATCAAGCGCGTGGGCGGAGCAGGAAATGAACGGTATCTCCGATGACGTTAAGGAAAGGTCAAAGAATTATCCTGTTACTGCCCACCCCGTGCTTGTGAACGCTGTTGCCGAAAGATTTATGGCATTTCAGCGTGAGCGTGAAAAGACTGCTATCCTTAGTGAAGCTATGCCGGAACAGGCTTCGGCTGCCGCATATCCGAGTGCTAAGGAACGTATGCAGGAGCTTACGGATATGCTCGAAGCCGGTATTCGTGATGTGTTTGCAAGTGACAGATACAAGGAAATGCTTGCGGTAATGTCGAAGTTTCACAACTATTCTGTCAACAATACTATCCTTATCGCCTCGCAGATGCCCGACGCTACGCTTGTTGCGGGTTTCAATCAGTGGAAAAAGGACTTCGGGCGCAGCGTTCTTAAAGGAGCGAGAGGTATCAGAATACTCGCTCCGAACGCATACAAGGCACAGAAAGAGGAAATAAAGCGCGACCCCGATACTGATTTACCGATTATGGACAAGGACGGTAATCTTGTCAAGGAAGTCGTAGAGGAAACACGAATTGCGTTCAAGCCCGTGACTGTGTTTGATGTATCTCAGACTGACGGAAAGCCGCTGCCTGACATCGGCGTTGATGAACTGAACGGCGATATTAAGGACTTCGACAAGCTGATGAATGTCCTGCGGGAAGTTTCCCCCGTGCCTATCAAGTTTGCGCCTATCAGTACGGACGCGAAAGGCTTTTATGACCCGACGGCAAAATCCATTACTATCAAAGAGGGTATGTCGGACGTTCAGACCGTCAAGACCGCTATACACGAGATCACTCACGCAAAGCTACACGATCTGGATAATGTAAAGGCACAGGGAGAAAAGCCGAAAGACCTGAATACAAAAGAGGTCGAGGCTGAAAGCGTAGCATTTGCGGTATGTCAGCACTTCGGAATAGATACGTCCGATTACAGCTTCGGATATGTGGCGAGTTGGAGCAAGGCAAAAGATACACCGGAGCTGAAAGCGTCTCTTGAAACAATACACGATACCGCCGCCGAGCTTATTACCGCTATATCTGAAAAGTATCTCGGTATCGAAAAGGACAAGGCTCTGACACAGGACTCCAATATCATCGGAAACGTGCGTTATGCCGACATACAGGTAAAACAGTATCAGAGACTTCCCACCGAAACTGCTCTTGATGTTGCCGCAAAGCTCGATGATATGGGCATTTCGTACAGCGGACGTATAACCGGCGATAACACTACTCTGACTTACGACAAAGCGGACGCTGAGACGTTCAAGTCTGTTGTTGATGAAGTCAAAGCGGAGCGTCAGAACGAACAGAAAGCTGATATAATCGGCAATACGCCTTTCAGGGATATATCCGATAAGCGGTATATGAAGCTCAGAAACGATGTTGCCGAGAAGGTCGCGGAACAACTCTATGCCGAGGATATTCCTTTCAGCGGCAAGGTCATAAGTGGCTACACCACTATCACAGTAAACAAGGATGACGAGCTGCGCTGTTCCGCTATTGCCAAAGGTCTGACGGAACCGGCACGAAAGGACATTATCGGGAATGTCAAGTACAGCGACATTAAGGACAAGACGTACTTCAAACTTGAACCGGAGACTGCCGAAAAGGTCGCCGCAAAGCTCGATGAGATGGGCGTAAAGTTCAGCGGTAAACTCGGAGACGATAAAACTACCATTACCATTGATAAAGCCGATACAAAGGCTTATCAGGCAGCCGTCAAGGAAGTGACCGCCGCCGAACGTAAACCGCAGGAGCGTTCCGATGTTATTGGAAACACCCCCTATCGCCTTATTGCCGAGAAGTCTTACAGAAAAGTACCCGTTGAGAATATGAAAGCGGTTTCTGATACTCTTACTGCGCTCGGCGTAAAGTTCAGCGGACAGATAAAGGACGGCTCGGTAACATTCACAGTATCAAAGCCCGACGTACCGAAGATAGATGCTGCTATTGACAAGGCGAACGGTATTTCTATGATCGAGACCCCGGAAGAAAAGCCGTCTGCGCGTTCCGATAAGGGACAGATAATCGGCAATACCGAGTTTAAGGCTATTCCCGCAAAGACCTATACAACGGTATCTACGGCGGATTTGCCTAATGTTACGAAACGTTTTGAAGAAGCCGGAATTAAGTACAGCGGACGCATTGACGGGGATGTCACAAAGCTCACGACTTCCAAAACGGACTCCAAAAAGGTTTCGGCGATACTTGATGAAATCAATGGAATAAAGGAAATCAGGGAGACTGCCGCCGAGAAAGCACCTGAGAAAAAGAGCAGTATAATCGGAAATGCCGATTATAAGTCTATCCCCGACAAGCAGATAACGAGAGTTCCGACAGCAAATGTTGACGAGATTGCAAAGAGGCTCGATGCTGCGGGTATTCAGTTCAGCGGTGTCAGAGGACGCGACAAGTCCGCTATAACCGTTACAAAAGCCGATATTCCGAAGCTGAATGAGATAATGGACGAGATAGGCGTTAATCTTGCGGACAGCCTTAAACCGATTGATTATCAGAAGCCGAAAGAAAAAGAAATGACGTTCGGTGCCGTAAGAACAAGTAAGATCATCGGTAATACGCCGTACAAGGAGATAGCGCAAAAGGTCTATGAGAAGTTCCCGACGGATCAGGCTCTTGAAGTCGCAAAGCTGCTTGAAGAAAAAGGAGCAAGATTCAGCGGTCGTGTAAATGGCGAGAATACTACACTGACTATTGAAAAGGCTGATTTAGGGCTGTTGGACGCTGCTATGGCAGATTACAGAGATCGGATTGAAAGACCTCAGCCGGAAAAACCGGAGAAAAAGCCCGAATGGAGAATGTACGTTATCCCTGACCTGTACACTTGGGCAAATCGCAATACCGGCAAGCCTATGACCCCTATCGAGTATTTTGACACATTTGCAGAGGCAAAACAGAGGTTTGACGAACTTCGCGGACAGTCGTACAACTCCGAGCCTGTGATAAATCCGAGTACGAGCAGACCGCCCGCAAGACTGACACTCGGACTTGAAAGCGATGCTCACAAGGCGGCTTGTGATATTCTTCACGTTTGCGGAGGAAAGAATGTTCTTCTTGAGGATTTTGCAAGAATGGACGAAGTAAGGACACAGCCGGAAGCCGTTGACCTTGTGGCTCAGACTGCAAGAGAGATAGGCTTTGACACGGTTTCGCATTATGAGAAGCTCCCTGACGGGTCATATCCAAAAGAGCCGGAAATGATACCGTTTGAAAAGTGGGATAATAAGTATTTCGCTGTTAAAAACAAGGAAACTGAGCATACTCCGGTTTATCCGCACGATCTTGAATATGCGAGAAGCCACAACGAAATGCCGGCTCTTGTTCAGAGTATGCAGGCAAACAGAATGTGTGCTTTTGAAATAAATCATAATGCCGATATTTACGCTATCAGCGGTAAGCTCGATAAATTAGCCGAAAAGATAGTCGAGAAATACGGCATTGAGCGTCCTATGTTTGTTCTTGCTCACAACATTCAGCACGACAAGCACAATCTTCACGACTTGAAGGCTAAAGCGATAGAGACATAATAACTGCGGGATAAATCTACAGTATGGTTAGGATCAATGTCTGTTCCAGTTATTAAATAGTAATCTCCTGTTGTCATATATTCGTCTTTTGTTAAGGCTTGCCAGCCAACTCTTGACTTGATATACATTTGGTCGCCTAACTCACGCTGTTCCCAAGCAAAAGTAAAATATAAAATACGAACTCTTGGGAACAGCGTGAGTTGTCGGAATTGATAATAGAGTATAAGGAAACAGTAGGGGCTGAATGTGATTTGCCCGTTCTAACATCGTCGAAAACAGAGGGTGTTGTTTTGCAAGAACAGCATTTTGGCAGCAAACAAAACCACGACATTACAGGGTACAATGTTTTGCCTAAAGGATACTGTACTTATAGAAATAGAAGTGACGGTGTGGATTTTACTTTCAACATTAACAAATGCTGTGATAAAGGCATAATCAGCAAGTTTTATCCTGTGTTTTATGGTAATAATTCCGATGTGTTTTTTATCTCTTTGGTGCTAAATCATTGTGAAGATGTTATACAAGAAATTGCTTACACGGCAACAGGAACAGGGCAGAAAGTTCTATCATTTTTGGATTTACAGAAGATGAAAATAAGGGTTCCTGCCTATAAAGAACAAACAATGATCAGCAACTTTATTTCTGACCTCGACAACCTTATTACCCTTCACCAGCGTAAGTTAAAATCGGCTATAAGCCGTAAAAAATAAATTTCAGGAGGTGCAACATTTATGTTGGACACAGTAACAAAGGACACCTTGTTTTGGGAGTATTATTCTCATTGGATTAAGGTGTACAAGGAAGGCGCGGTTCGTAATGTAACTTTGAACAAGTACCTAATGACGCAGCAGTGGCTCGTTAAGCTCATTCCCGATCTTAAAGTCGGAGATATGACAAGAATTGCTTATCAGCAGTTGATTAACGACTATGCAGAAAAGCACGAGCGGCAGACAACGATGGACTTTCATCATCAGCTAAAAAGTGCTATTATTGATGCCGTTGACGAGGGGCTTGTTGATCGCGATCCTACCCGTAAGGCAATAATCAAGGGAAAGTCACCGAGGCAGAAGAAAACAAAGTACATAAATCAGTTTGAGCTTCATACGCTCCTTAATGATCTTGACCTTTCTCCGTCTATTAGTTGGGATTGGTTCATTCTGCTCGTAGCCAAAACAGGTATGCGTTTTTCAGAAGCTCTTGCCCTTACGCCGAAAGATTTTGATTTTCCTCATCAGATGCTTTCGATTAACAAGACTTGGAATTACAAGGGCAACGGTGGCTTTCTTCCTACAAAAAACAAGTCGTCAGTTAGGAAGATTCAGATGGATTGGCAGACTGTTATTCAGTTTTCAGGACTCGTAAAAGGGCTGCCGGAAAACGAACCTGTATTCATTAAAGATAAATCAAAAGTCGATACTTCAACTGTAAATGATATACTAAAAAGACATTGTAAAATAGTAAATGTCCCGATAATTTCAATCCACGGACTTCGCCACACACACGCTTCGCTTTTACTCTTTGCGGGAGTTTCAATTGCGAGTGTTGCCCGCAGGCTTGGTCACGCAAGTATGACGACAACGCAGAAAACCTATTTGCATATTATTCAGGAGTTGGAGAACAAGGATATCGACATCGTTATGCGTTCTCTTTCGGAGCTGAGCTAAAAATTAAGGGCAGCCAATGGCTGCCCTCTTTTTTTATTCCAATTCGTCAGGACGCTTACGCTTTTGCTCACGTTGACCGTACTCTGAGCCTAAGATCATATCCACATTCTTCTTGATGTTCTGTATCTCGGAAAGCTCGGTGCGCTCATCACAGTATTTCTCGTAGAGTTTATCTTTCTCGGCTCTGAGCTTTCGTTGTTCAGCCCTGAGTTCCTTGAGAAGCGGCAGCTTGCCGGACGGGAAATTCTTTAAGATATATCGCTTGGCAGCCTCGAAAACAATGAACTCTGATTCGTGTTCGCGCTTGAACTTCTCCTTGTCCTTTACCTCGGACAGCTTATCGACAATAACTTTAGTTTTGCGGTAATTGTCGATGTTCTGTATATCTTCTTCGAGCTTTTTTATTCTCCGCTCGATGTCCTTAATTGTGATCTGAGTTTGTGAAAAAACAGCTTTCTTTCCGTCAGTAGCCGCCGCGAGGTCAGCATAATTCATCAGATTATGCTCAGTAAGGAAGTTGACAGTATTAGCAGCGGTTTTAAGGTTCTGTATCTTCGCCCAATACTCAAATCCCGCTGTACTTTGTTGTTGATTCTTGATAGCGGCTTCTATGTCAATAAGTAGCGAAACGTGATGTTTGTCACCGGTATCAAGGAGCTTTGTGCCTTTGATGCGGCTCTTGATTTGTTCTTCGGTATATGCACTTCCCAAACGCTTGGCACGGGTAAAGCGTTCCTGCCCATTAGCACGGAAAGAAATGTGCTTGCCTTGCTTTATTTCATATCCCATAGCCTGCATAAGGCTTAGGAACTCGTTCCAATCACGAGCCTTGATAATGCAGCGGTCAATGTTCTGTCGGAGTAAGTCTTTCCAACATTTTTGCTCTTTGGAAACAAGCGTTTCATAGTAAGTTTTGCCTTGTTCTTTCGGTTCCTTTATAACAGAAAGCCCGTATTCCTTACAAAGTTCGTCGCTTGTTTTGCGTATCGCGTAATAGCTGCTCGGACTGCTGTTGTACTTGTGATAATCGGTCATACTCACGGAATTGAAAATAATGTGATTGTGAACGTGACCGCGATCTATGTGAGTGGAGACAACATACTGATACTTGCCTTTCAGCACTTTATCGGCAAGCTCGACACCGATTTTATGAGCCGTTTCGTAATCAACCTCGCCCGGGTCAAAAGACTGAATTAGATGAAAAGCGAGATAACCGGTCATCGCACGGGAAGCTCCTTGTTTGTCTGCCTCTTTCTTAATCAAATCAAATTCATAGGCAGATGTAGTAGGCGAACAGCAGTAACCTGTGCAGAGCGCACGTCCTTCGGTTTTCTTGTTATCAATGATATAGTCAATAGCTTTTGTCAAGGAAGTTTCGATAGGATGGATTTTAGTGACTGCCAAATTTCTTCCTGCCCCTTTCTGATCTGACGTATATCCTCGGCGTATGCTGTGCCTGTGCTGTTTATACGTTTTGCTATTTGGTTGATGTTCTGCCCGATAGCTTCAACCTGTCTGCATATCTCCGGCAGCCCCTTTACATCTACTTTGTATAGAAATACGTCCTGTGAAATTTTCCGCATATATGCGCTGAGGTTTGTCGTACCTATAAGCTCCATTCTCTGACGGATAACATCTCGTTCTTGCTCTGTCACGAAGAATTTTATTTGTATCGGTCTTGTTCGTTCTCCCATTTCATTTGTCCTTTCCAAAATTCGTTTGTCAGAAAAAATGTTATTTTTCAGTTCGAGGGGTTTGGGGATACGTCCCCAACAAGCTAAGTTTTTCGGAGTGACGAGTAGCGAAAACCTCCGAAAACGCTGATTTGTGTACACAAATCATATGCTTGCTATTCTTCCCACGGCACGAAGTGACGAAAACAAGTTTTTCACCATTTTACGGCAGCATTGCCGTATATAAAGGCAAATTCTGTCATTATTACTGCGGCAGCATTGCCGTATAAATCATCAAAAAGAGGATTATTAAAGCGCAAGATTTGTCCTGCGCTTTTCTTGTTATCATCGTTGTTTGTGGATTAGCTGAAGTCATCGTTGCAGATCATCTTCATATCTCTTAAGCAATCTGCGTCAGCAAACATCGGGGGCGAAATTGTATAGCCCTTGTAATTCATCAACCTGAATTTGAAATCTATAAATTCTACCGGCACAAATAATTTGGCGGCAGCGGTAACAAATGAGCCGTCATCATTCAGAGCGTCAAGTACATCTTCATCTGACATCATCATTTCTGCGGCGAATAGATTTGCTTCAATCTCTCTCTTGTTCGATTCGTTAAACATTGAAAAATCGTTGAAGCAGTAAACAGTATCGGTTAAGTGGCACTCTATGTGTCCGACTTCGTGATATATGATTGCATTTTGATACGGTTGCGATATTTCTGAGTTGAATACAATAACAACTTCACCATTTGCTTTGAAGCAACAGCCCTTGCCGGAGTCTCCGCTTCTTCCCATAGGTTTGGGGAGAAGAACAATTCCCATTTCTCTGCAAAGGACTTTGGGCGAATGGTATGTATAATTCTTCTTCACCGATTCTGCTTTTTCGATTATATACCCATAGTCCATAATTATAAATCAGACCTCCGCCAGACTATCAGTTATTTTCATCTTCTTCCTCGTCGAGAACCTTTCCGTGTTTCTTCTGAGAAAGTTCGCGTGTCTTTTCGTATGCAGATGCGATTGCTTCAAAAAATTTGTCTTTATCCTCCTGCGGAGTAGAACCGCCTGCAAAGAACATAGCTGTCTGCTTATATAAATTCTGTAAATTGGCTGCGGCTCTTTCTCCGTGCTTCTCTCGCATTTCTTCAACATAGCTTTCGCTCAAATCATCTTCCAGTAAATCCTGTGTATCATCCGTCAGAAACTCAGGCGTAGTGTACAGACAATCCGCCAGTTTCTTTAACATAGCCTTGCGGGGTAAGGTTCCATTTTCATAGGTAAAGATTGTTCGCTGAGATGTTCCTACTTGTTTTGCAAGTTCTTCCTGAGTAAGCTCGTTGCGCTTCCGTAGTAATTTCACCTTTTCAGCAAAATTCATATTATCATACCCTTTCAAAAAAATTTTTCGTAACTTCATAAAATCTATTGACAAATATGAAGTAGCGTGTTATACTTATCTCACAACTTCATAATACGCAAGCAAAATATGAAGTTTGTATCTTCATTATAAATTAAAAGTAACCAATTGTCAAGTAGTTTTCGCAAAAAAAGTTTATAATTGTTGAAATATGATGGGGAGGGAGATTATATTGGGCAGAACATATATTGCGATAGATCTCAAATCGTTCTATGCGAGCGTCGAATGTGTCGAACGTAACCTTGATCCGCTGAATACTAATCTTCTTGTAGCTGATGTGTCAAGGACAGACAAGACAATCTGTCTTGCTGTGTCTCCCTCTTTGAAAGAAATCGGTGTCCCGGGTCGTCCTCGTTTGTTTGAAGCAAAGCAGGCTATCGGACAGGCTAACAACAAAAGGAGAGGCAACACGAAGTATCATCGGTTTACCGGACGCTCCGTGTTCAGCGATGAGTTAAAAGCGAATCCTGAAATGGAGATAGATTATCTCACAGCTATTCCGAGAATGGCAAAATACATCGAGTACAGCACAAGGATATATCAGATTTATCTCAACTATATCTCTGCCGAAGATATACACGTTTATTCCATTGATGAAGTTTTCATAGACGCGACAAAATATCTTCCGATGTATAAGATGACTGCTCACGAGTTGGCGATGACTATGGTTCGTGATGTGTTAGCTCAGACAGGTATAACCGCAACGGCAGGTATCGGAACAAATATGTATCTTTGCAAGATTGCTATGGATATTGTGGCAAAGAAAATGCCGCCGGATAAAGATGGTGTCCGAGTAGCAGAGCTTGACGAAATATCATATCGTGAAAAGCTGTGGTCGCATACTCCGCTGACATCATTTTGGTCTATCGGAAACGGAAAAGCTGCACGACTTGAAGCCCTCGGTATTCATACAATGGGTGAGTTGGCTATATTCACTCTGATGCCCGGTGGAGTCGATGTGCTTTATAAAGTTTTTGGTGTTAATGCCGAGCTGCTTATAGATCACGCTTGGGGATATGAGCCTTGCACAATTGATGAAATAAAACACTACAAGCCGAATTCCAAAAGCCTGAGTTCGGGACAGGTTCTTCCTACACCGTATGATTATGAAAAGTCCCGATTGGTCATTTCTGAAATGGCTGACCTGTTGATACTTGATGTTGTAAACAAGAAGCTCTGTCTGAAACAGATCGTCATAGATATAGGATATGATGCAAGTAATCTCAGTGATTCAAAAATCAAATTGCTGTATCACGGTCCGGTTTCAATGGATTGGTACGGGAGACCTGTTCCGAAACACGCACACGGAACCATAAGCCTCGATCATTATACTTCTTCATCGAAGTTTATTCTTGAAACTGTGAAGGAACTGTTCGATAAAACCGTTGACCATAATCTTCTTACAAGGCGTATAACGATATGCTTTACAGATTTTCTTTCGGAGGATTTAGCGGAGGAAGCGAATAAACCGGAAATTAAGGATAATGAACAGCTTGATTTCTTTACGGATTATGAAGAAGCTGAAAGGCAGGCAGAACAGTTGCAGGAAGAACAGCTTGCGGAGATAAAAGAGCGTCGAGTTCAGAATGCGATCATACAGATCAAGAAAAAGTTCGGAAAGAACGCAGTTTTGAAAGCAATGAATCTTACAGATGGCGCGACTTCCATACAGCGTAATATGCAGATAGGAGGTCACCGTTCGTAAAGGAGGTTGTAACAATGTTGGCAGAAGAAAACAGACTTGTTAATTTCAGCTATCACGGTTTGTCCGGCAGGTATCATCGTCCTATGCCGATGATAAAGAGAGCAGCACAGTTCGCGCCGTTTGCTGCGCTGACAGGATATGACGATGCGGTCAAAGAAGAAGCAAGGCTTACAGATGATTTCGTTCTCGCTGACGATGATCGAAATGAAATGCTGTCCGTGAAACATAACATTATCGAGCAGCATATAGATGAACAGCCGGAGGTACAGTTCACATACTTCGTTCCCGACGAGTATAAAGCAGGCGGTTCGTTTGTAACCGTCAAAGGAAATGTCAGACGTATCGACGATTACAGTAAGGTGTTTATTCTTACGGATACAAGAACAGTTCCGTTTGAGTATATCATTGAGATCAGCGGTGACATTTTCAAGGAATATGATAATTCGTATTTCAGATGAAATGCAGAAAACGGAGGACGATAAAATGACATAGCAATTATTCATTACCGGTTTGGAAACTTATGACGTATCAATGAGGTTTATTAGGATGATAGACTTTACCAAAAGACAGTTAGAAGAATTGGCTCTTGGCTTTGTAAACAAGTATTATGAAGTTCAGAAGAAGCGAGGATTCAAGGAAGTAAAAAAGATAGAGCCGGAGATAATGCTGAGAGATGTGTTAGGTTTGGATATTCAGTATCATCATTTGTCGCTCGACAACAGTATCATTGGTTATACGATTGGAAGTAACATCGAAATTGAAGTGTTCGACAACGAAATTACGACATCAGTACCGCTTGACGGGAATACGGTCTTTATAGAAAGCAACCTTCGTCGCGGAAATACAGGTAGAAGAAATTTTACCATAATGCACGAAGGCGCACATCAGATATTCTTCAAGTTCTTTCCTGCATTTTATAACTGCGGCGTAAGAGTTTTAAGATACTCGAACAAATGTGAGTTTGGCACTGAGGAAAGCACGGAAGAATATCAGGCTGACTATTTAGCCTCTGCTTTACTTATGCCGAGGGAGATCGTGATCGCAGCGATTGAACGGTTTTATAAAGCTCGTAAGAATGGTAAAAAGACACATTATGTAAGCTGGGAGAAAACAGCATTTAAGATGGTGGCTGACTATCTCGGCGTTTCAAAGCAAGCGTTAGGAATAAGGGTTAATGAACTTGGGATCATCATAGACAGAACGCCCTCGTTCATCGTAGAATATGAAGATTAGGAGGAAATTTCAGAATGGAGCATCTCAACAATAATCAGACGTATGTACCTAAAGTGAGCGTCTACTGCCCACTGTGTCATTGGAGGCTTATGGACAAGTTGACGCCGTTGGACGGTGTTGTTCAGATTAGATGTCCGCATTGTCATTTCGTTGTAGAAGTAAATCTAAGATTAAGACTGAATAGGAGCAGAACCTATTATGGAGTTCGTACAATTTAATTGCAAGCGTCGAAATGTCGATGCAATAATGATGTATCGGCTCGATAAATGCGATTTGCCTTATGTTATCCTTTGCCCTAATTGCAAAGAGTTTCTTATTGAAGTCCTTACTCCCGCTCACGGCACAGCTCGAATAACCTGTGCTGAGTGCGGAAAAGACATACAGATAACTTTTGCAGGCAAATAAACAATAACAGGTAACTAAATTCCGAGAAAGGAAACGACAATAGAATATCCGTAATCAGCGTAGTGTGCCACGGGTCCGTGGAGCTTATCTCCAATGAGTCACCAAATTGCCTCACACTGAATGTCGAGATGAATCAATAAGGCTCGGCATTCTTTGTGCGGCTTTTTTTATTGCCCGAAAAATGCACTATGCTTTTTATATACAGCGAGGCAGTAGCCCGGTATCCCTGATGATCTAATTTGTTCGTTACAACAAATTTAGATTTTCAGAGGATACAAGAATGAAAAATTACAATAAGACCGATTACGCTGCAAATGTAACTAACGAGGACGCTATCGTTTACAGATTTGCAGACGGAACTATAAAGCATATTACCGTTGATGACTTTGGTGGCGACGAAGAGTCTTTCCGTAAGTGGAAAGCAGTTTCGGATAAGGATTACTATGTCGAGGACAGGAAAACCAATAATTTCAGCAAAAAGGAAGTGCCTTTCAGCGTAGCCGGAGACTTGGAAAAGTATAGCACTCCGTATTTAGAGGATGAGTATTTTGATGCTTTAGAAAATACGGAGTTTACAGCAAGACTTGATGAGTTCATTTCTTCTCTAACAGATGTGCAAAAAAGGCGCTTATATCTATTGGCATTTAGAAATATGGGAGTTGTCGATATAGCTAATTTCGAGGGCGTAAACCATAAGTCGGTTTGTGAAACATTAACGAATATCGAA
>JAFZOA010000449.1 GCA_017550775.1 Ruminiclostridium sp.
AATTGTAATACCAATTGAGAGTAAAACTGCACTGGGATTAATACTATCTTAACGCAAAAACGTCCGTGTAATGATGATCACACGGACGTTTCTGTTATTGCCGGAACCCTGTCAGTAATTAAGGCTGAGTGGCTCGCCGTCGGAGCTGTAAATAGTATCTCCGAGTGTGAAGAAGTACTTCTGAGCGGCGCGGCAGAAAAACATAGATTTGTCGCCGAGACTTGTGCTCATTACATATTTTGTCTGTATCAATTCATGGTCGCAGTAGCAGTACGGGCAATATCCGTGAAAATATCTTTCGACCTTGAACAGATCGGACACATCGTCCCAGTCATCCGGAACAAACTGAATCTCTCCGCCCGACACGCTTTCCAACAGCTCGGGATCCAGCTCCGGATCACCTTCCATGGGTACCTTTCCAAGTTTTGTAAGTGCCGCAAGCTTTTTTTGGGGCAATGCCATTTTTTCCTCCTGTTTTCTTTGCTCTTTTGAAAATAATGCTGCTATACCGGCGACAGCTGCGAGCGTGCCGGCTGCGAAAAGATCGTTTAAGTCAGTATACTGCCGTCGCCGTCAGCCCTCGTTGCAGAGACGGCCTTCATTATCGTACTTCTGTCCTACGTGTCCGCCAATATGTATTGTTAAATGATCTTCGTGCTGTTCAACGTAGTCTCCGGAATTTGCATAGGTGTAAACAGCTAAAACGGCACATCCTATCCCGACTGAAAATACAGACAACAGTGTCTCGGTACATGTGGCACTGTTACAGGTGCCGCCTGCCGCATTCTCAAGCTCCTCGGGAGAGAGTTCATTTTCCTGATTCTTCTGTTCTTCAAGAAAAGCCTTAATCTCGTCCATTGTGGTCTCAACGCCGTGTTCTTTGGCGAATTATACTACCTTGTTTTCCTTTGCCGCTGCGGTGAAAGCCTTTTTAAGTTCCTCATCGGCAATAATCTCTTTATAAAAATTCTGTAATGTTTTCATAATAACTATCTCACTTCTTATTACGTTTTGATTTGTCTCCGCCGTCCACTGTGCACAGACGTCCGTCGGTATCCGTCCACTGTCCGTTATGCGCATAACCGGAGTCTGATTCGATGTTGCTCATGAAAAACCACATAGCGCAGCCCAGAAGAGTTGCTACAGAAACTGCTGCTTCTCCGGCAGTCTGTCCGTTGCAGGTGCCGCCTGCCGCGTTTTCAAGTTCGTCCGCCGACAGTTCCTTATCTTTTTTTACAAGTCCGTCAAAAAATGCCTTTATCTCATCTGCCGATGCGTCAACGCCATGCGTTTTGATGAAATCGAGCGCCTTGCCGTCCTTTGCAGCCTCGGCAAACTCTTTTTTGAGTTCCTCGCTGCCGATCACTTCATTGTAAAGCTCCTGTAATGTTTTCATAGAATTAGTCCTCCTGTTTTTATTTTCTTGTTCTAAGCCGTTTTCCTC
Source organism: Ruminiclostridium sp. (assembly GCA_017550775.1). Next base: position 1,445 of record JAFZOA010000449.1, read on the forward strand.
ATCCGCATTTCCGCTATGGTGCCATCCCAGCGAAAAACGCGTGCCTGTCCGCAATAAATATGCGGATGCTCTGAATAAATACAGCGTCTGTGTGATGAGTCGGAGCTGACTTATACGCGCCTCTGCTGTTATGACTCATTATATCACATCATTTCGGAAATGTATATTACCGCAGCGGTAATATTTCCGGAAAATTGATTTTGCTGTACTATCATATATTATATCACATCATTTTGGAAATGTATATTACCGCAGCGGTAATAGATTTTTTTTTAATATCGTGTTATAATACCATTAATAAAGCTGTCGGTCATTGTCTTCCCGACATAATATTCCGGCATATACGGAAAATCTGGCTGTGTGTATCATAATGGACATGGGTGAAAACATTTTATGAAAAGAATTTTTAATAAATACATAAACGAGCAGATGAGCAGACTTAAAGGCTGTAACGGTGAGAAATTGCTTTCCGGGCGGGTGCTTTCGGTATTGGAAAACCGACTGACGGAGCTCGCGGAAAGTATTTCGGAAAGCACGCTGAACGGGCTCATAACAGACGAGGTGCTGCCGGAAAATCCTCTGGCAAAGTATTCTCCCGATCTGATAACGAACGAACAGCGGGAGTGCGCTGTCGGAAGAATAGTGGACAAGCTGAACAACGGCGAGCTTGATCTGCCGAAGCCCCTTGCCGATATACTGACTCTTCGGCTGAAAAATGTGACTGACGGCTTTATCGAAATGCTTGATCGTATGATAACGCATCGAGACGGTATATGTGAAGCTCTTACCGGTGGTAAGCTCTTCACATGTATCGGGAATATAGAGCTGTCGGCGGGTGATACCCACAACTGCGGAAGAAGCGTGACGATACTCGATACCGACGCGGGAAAGCTGGTCTACAAGCCCCGTGATATGCGCCTCGAAGCATACATATATAGTCTTGCAGAACGATACTTCTCCGATGTTGTGGGAATACCACAGTGCTTCGCGTTTGAGGATAAATTCGGAGTAAGCGGGTTTGTTACAAAGCAGCGCTCGGAGGGAACGGAAAACGCGAAACTGTTCTGGCACAATATGGGCGGAGCCGCCGCAGTGATGAAGCTGCTGGGGAGCACCGATATGCACTGGGAAAACATTACCTGCAAGGAGAATA
>JAFZOA010000450.1 GCA_017550775.1 Ruminiclostridium sp.
ATCACGGTCAACCCGGACAACTACTACGGCAAGCGGCTCATGCTGGACGGGTACTTCGACACGATGTACGAGGAGCGGCTCGACACACGGTACTACTTCATAGTGGTCCCCGACGCGACAGCCTGCTGTATGCAGGGGCTTGAGTTTATCCCGGAGACGGAATTGACCTATCCGGACGACTACCCGACGCCGGGTCAGGATATCCGTATAGTAGGTGTGCTGGACAGATACGAGGAAGAGGGAAATAACTATATATATATCCGTGCGGAGCACATGGAGCTCAGGAACTGACTATACAAAGAAAATAACAGCAGCGGCGCGTACCCTGAACCGGGTACGCGCCGCTGTTATATCAGCCTTTAAACTTTACGCTCATCATCGTTATATCGTCAAAGGGAGATTCCTTATTCCCGAAATCGTCTATCCGCTCTTTCAGACGCGCTATCACAGCCTCCGGTAAAGCTCCCGGATCCTCGTTGAGCGCCGCAAGCATTCTTGCCTCGCCGAAATGTCCGCCGGCCGGCGCTTTCGCGTCGGTAACACCGTCCGTGTAGAGGAAGATGCTGTCGCCCACTCCCAGAGTTATGGTCTCATCGGCGTACACCGTGTCCTCGTCGGCTCCGATAGGCGGGTAATTGTCAATATGCTGTATCTCGTAGTTACCGCTGCCACGCCTTATCGCGGGGTATTCGTGACCGGCGTTCGCGCAGGTTATAACCCCGGTGCGCAGATCAAGCACTCCGAACCACACCGTTACGAACAAGTTCATTTTGTTATTGCCGAAAATACGCTTGTTTGCCTCGGACAGTATCTCGGCGGGAGTTCTCCCTTCCAGCGCTATATCGTGAATAACGATCTTGGATATAGTCATACAAAGCGCCGCCGGAACGCCCTTGCCGGAAACGTCCGCCATGGTAAGGGCAAGGTGGTCGTCGTCTATGAAGAAGTAGTCGTAGAAATCTCCGCCCACGTCCTTTGCGGGGGTCATAGACGCCTTTATCTCAAACCGCTCGTTTTCCTCCAGATCCATGGGGAGCATACTGTACTGTATCTGAGACGCGACGTTGAGCTCCGCGGCAATCTGCTCCGTCTTGTTTTCGAGACTGCGTTTGAGCGTTTCAAGCTCGGTAACGTCGTTCATTATCGCGATGATACCGCTCACGTTGCCCTCGCTGTCGTAGGTAGGGCTTTTTATGACCTGAATGAACTCGTGGATGCCGTCGTCATTCATTTCGAGTATGTAATTGGTTCCCTGGCGTTCGGCGATCATCTTCTGATCCGCAGCATACGCTTTCTCAGCGACAGCGCGGGTCTTCTGGATATCAAACTCCGTCTTCCCTCTTATAGTCCAGCCCTGCGGCTGCGCTTTGAGGTGGTGCCAGTAGTGGGACGAGAAGATATAGTTCGCGTTCGCGTCCTTCAGATAGATATTGGACGGAAGCTCGCGAAGCATTACCTCCATTTCGTGGAACGTGACAGAGTCCTTCGCTCTCGCGGCGTTGATAATGCGCCTGGGGATAACTAAGCGATTGAACGGCGGCTCGATGTACTCATTCACGCCCCCCTCGAAACACCTGCGGCATATCTCGCTGTCGCAGCCGTCGGACACTGCTATGACAGGTATCTCGACAAAGCGCTTGTCGCTGTCTATGCGGTCGAGCAGATCAAACCCGCCTTTGCTTATGAGCTTCGCGTCGAACACCACCGCAATGACCCTGTTGAAACTATCGGATAGCAGATCAAGCACCTCGTCCTCCGAGCTCATGTCGCGGATACTGAAATGGTCGGACAGTATTCCGCGCAACTCGCCGAAGCGCTCTTCATCGAGTCCCAACACAGGAAGCAGCTTGTTTTTGTTATTTATATATTTTTTCTGATCGAGTATCATTTTTCCCCTCCGTTTTCCGGACATTCGCCTATGTTCAGGTATGAGTTCAATATTCTGGCTCTGTCACAACATTCGGTTGATTCTCTTAGTTTACAGTTGAGGTGCGTGCTTCGCGCGCGTATTTAAAAATACCGGCAAAGTCGATGTAAAACAATTGACTGTTTAAAAAAGCAGTGCAAACGCCATAACAACTGTAACCTGTAAACCAACCATTCGTAGTACACGGCTTTTCTTTTTATTATAGCACACTTAATCATCATTTTCAATACTATTTTACATGATTTTCGTTTCCCACTCTTTTGTTCATGATCAAGGAAACGACTATTAAAGATTCAACGCAAGCGACGTGCAAGATTAAATCAGCGGTTCCTTAACTCTCTTCAACAATAAAAATCTTGCATTTTACCGCGTCGTATGTTATAATGACAGTAACAGTTCACGATCCCGCTGTATCGGGAATGGAGGTAAATATGAGAAAAACTAAGATAGTCTGCACCATGGGTCCCTCGACCGCCGACGACAATGTACTGCGCGAGCTCATGCTCAGCGGCATGAACGTTGCTCGCCAGAATTTCTCTCACGGCGACCACGAAAGCCACAAAAAGGTATTTGAACAGGTAAAGCGTATCCGCGAGGAGCTTGACCTTCCGATAGCATCGCTGCTCGACACGAAGGGTCCCGAAGTGCGCGTCAAGCAGTTCGAGGACGGCAAAGCCCTGCTTAAGGACGGCGAGGAATTCACTCTCACCACCCGCGAGGTGACCGGCACGGACAAGTCCGTTTCCATAACCTACAAGAACCTCGCAAAAGACATAGATATCGGCACCCGCATACTGATAGACGACGGGCTTCTCGAACTAAAGGTCAGCAACATCATCAACGGGGAGGACGGCGACGATATAGTATGCCGCATAATCCACGGCGGGTACATATCCAACAACAAGAGCTGCAACTTCCCCGGAATAAAGCTCTCCATGCCGTATCTCAGCGAGCGCGACAAGAGCGACCTCAAATTCGGCATCGAGACCGGGTTTGACTTCATTGCCGCTTCGTTCGTGAGCAACGACGAGGATATACTCGAAATACGCCATTTCCTCGAAGAAAACGGCGGCTCGGATATCAAGATCATCGCCAAGATCGAGAACCAGGAGGGCGTTGACAACATAGACGCTATCCTGCGCGTTTCCGACGGTATCATGGTCGCGCGCGGTGATATGGGTGTGGAGATCGCATTTGAAAAACTCCCGCGGATCCAGAAGATACTGATCGAAAAGGGATATCGCGCCGGCAAGCAGGTCATCACTGCGACCCAGATGCTTGACTCCATGATAAAGAACCCGCGCCCGACAAGAGCCGAGACCACCGATGTAGCCAACGCGATATACGACGGTACGAGCGCTATCATGCTGTCCGGAGAGACTGCCGCAGGTCTGTATCCCGTAGAGGCGGTCAAGACCATGACAAAGATCGCCGAGACCACAGAGAACGACATAAACTACGCCAAGCGTCTGCGGGAGCGCGTGGAGAACGAGAACGACAATGTTACGAACGCTATCTCCCACGCAACGGTGACTACCGCGCTCGACCTCAACGCGAAAGCAATACTCACCGTTACCAAATCGGGAGGCACGGCGAAGTTCATCTCAAAGTACCGCCCGAACAGACCGATACTGAGCTGCACGCCCAGCGAAAGGACATGGAGACAGCTCAATCTGAGCTGGGGAGTGGTGCCGCTGATGTCGAATGAACAGTCCGACTCAGACGCTCTGTTCGCGCACGCGGTCGACTGCGCGGTGAAGAAAGGGTATCTTGACACCGGCGACCTTGTGGTCATCACAGCCGGAGTACCCCTCGGTATAGCGGGAACCACGAACCTCATGAAGGTACACGTTGTCGGGAATGTTCTCGTGAAGGGCAGCGGCGTGACCGAAAAGGAAGTGACCGCGCCCGTCTGCATCGCAAGAAGCGTCGAGGAAGCACGGGACAAGTTCGTAAGCGGCGAGATACTTGTCATGGAGGAAACGTCCAACGAGATAATGCAGATACTCCGTTCTGCGGGCGGTATCATCGTGGAAAAGGGCGGAGATACCAGCCATGCGGCGATAGTCGGGCTCTCACTCGATATTCCCGTTATCGTCGGCGCAGAGAACGCAATGAAGATACTGAAGGCGGGTACTACGGTACACCTCGACGCGAAGAGGGGCATCGTCACAGCCAACTGAACAGCATAAAACCGGAACAGCCGGCATCCGAATAAAGATGCCGGCTGTTGTTATATGTCGTGACGGATAAGGATACGGAGCTCTCCCCTGCCCCTTTACTGTTGAGGAACGATCAATCCAACTATCTGGAAAGCGAGTATGCCTATGATGCAGACGATGCTTCCCACAAGGTTCAGTCCCGTCGGGCGGGTGCTCTTACTGAACAATCCGATCAGGAAGATGGAAATGAGCATCATCGGCGATATGAACGCCGCGTTGGTAAGGCTTTCCGCAGTCACCGCGTTCTCTCCGAGCAGTCCGAGCGCGTTCGGGAGCTTACAGAGAATGACTATCAGAACGCCTTTCTTGCCCTCGGGGCTGTTCTTTGCTATTGTGAGCGGCTTTGCGGAGGGTGCCATGACTATCGCAAGGATAACGAGCGCGAACAGCAGCATAAGTGTGGAGGAGATGATCCCCTCCGCGAATTTCACTACAATGCCGTACAGGAACCTTGCCGCGAGATAAAGCACCAGCGGGAGAGCTATCTTCCGGTAGTTCACCTTGCCGCGCCCCGATACCGCGATAAGGATAAGCCCGATGACCGTCAGCGCTATGAGAAGCAGCTTGATGACGCTCAGAGTCTCGGACGCGAGCAGGATGTCAGTGAAGTACGACACGAACAGCAGTATCCCGAGCCATGCTTTCAGCTCGAAAGCGGACATATCCTCAAGTATCTTCGCACTCATCGCAAATTCAAGGTACTTTGAAAGCGCTATCAGAAGCACGAACAGTACGGACAGCCATGAGAACGTAAGCGTCGTGTCCGAGAACGGGAGAGTCAGAAGCAGGAACGGTATCGTTCCCGCCGCCATAAGAAAGGTAAGCTGTGCGCCGTTGTATTTCGCCTTGCTAACAGCGTATTTGTCATTGAGCGAACAGATAGTGTAAAGCGCGACCACCGCGAGCATAAGAAGCATGATATGTATACCGCCTTCCGGAAAAATCCTGTGTATTATAGCACATTTCCGCCGGAATTGCAAGAGTTCCGAACAAAAAACATTTTCTCAACAATTTAAAAATATTTTTAAATACCTCTTGACAAATTCGGAGAGATGTGCTATCATCTATTTAAAGAATTCTTTAAATACTTTGCGAGAGGTGATGATAATGAAAATATCGGAAACGTTCAAGATACTGTCCGACGACCAGCGCCGGGATATCATAACCATGCTGCGAAGCGGGAGAATGAACGCGGGCGAGATCGCAGAAAGGCTTGGCATAACGCCGGCGGCGCTCTCGTATCACCTGCGGCTGCTCAAAAAAGCGGACATGGTGATCGAATACAAGGAGAAGAACTTCGTCTACTACGAGCTTAACACAAGCGTGTTCGACGAGATAATGCTGTGGCTCGGGCAGTTCGGGGTCAGTTCCGACAGAATGAAAGCGGGTGAAGCAGGAAATGAAGAATAGGGCTATGATAATAACAGCCGCGCTCTCGCTGATCTTAGCGGCGGCGGCGGTAAAAATACTACCCGATCAGATACCGGCACACTACGGGATAAACGGCGAGATCGACAGATTCGGGTCGAAATACGAGGTATTCTTCTTCACGGTCATCGTGATCGCGTTCACAGTCACGGGTATAATACTGCGGAGAAGGTTTGAGAAAGCGCAGGAAACGACCTCCGACGAGAAGATCTCCGCTCACGCGGCGGGTAACGCAAAAACCTGCATCATACTCTGCACGGCGGTCTGCGCGGTCATGCTCGGGCTCGAAGTCGTATTCATCTGTATGGGATACAGCGGTATCCAGCATTTAAGCGGCACCGAGGGAGAGCTTTACTGCTCGGCGACGGTAATACTTATGGGGATACTGTTCGCGGTGCTCGGCAACATAATGCCGAAAATGAAGATGAACGGGCTCATGGGGCTTCGCACAACGTGGAGCATGAAGAACGACGAGGTGTGGTCGCGTTGTCAGAGAATGGGAGGAACGGTGACATTCTTCGGCGGAGTGGCGGTGATACTCTCTGGGATAGTTCTTCGCGGATATCCCGCGCTCGTGGCTATGATGATAATATTCCTTGTCGTCTTCGCGGTGATGATAAAGGGCTCACATCAGATATACACCGACTGGGAAAAGGAGAATGAATAATGGAGAATTTACATTTTACAGACGAGTCCATAGCGGGACTTTTAACACAAAGCGTACTTATGATGATACTTCCGTTCGTACTGCTTATAATCTGGAAGATGAAGACTCACGAGAAGATACTCCCCGTGATAGTCGGGGCGGCGACATGGCTTCTGTTCGCGATAATCCTGAAGCTTGCACCGGCGTATTTACTTCTCAATGCGGATAACCCCGTCGCAAAGACCATAAGCGGAAACCTGTGGCTTACGGCTGTGCTCTCGGGAGTGCTCGCCGGGCTGTTTGAGGAAACGGGTCGCTTCCTCGCGTTCAGGACCGTGCTGAAAAAATATGAGTACCGCCGCAGCTCAATTTCCTACGGTATCGGTCACGGCGGTTTCGAGAGCATTTATATCGGGTTTCAGTTCCTGATGTTCCCCCTCTTCGGTATCATGCTGAACAGCGGTATGTCGGATCAGCTCACCACGGGCATGGACGAGGCGACAAAAGTGCTCATGGCGGAACAGCTTGCGCCATATTCCGACCTCTCATTCGCCGAATGTCTTCTCGGCGTTTTCGAGCGCATACCCGCGATCGTTATGCACATCTCGTTCTCAGTGCTCGTGTTCGCGGCGGCGAGGGATAATAAGTACACATACCTGTTCCTGCTCTCAATGCTGCTTCACGCGCTGGTAGATTTCTTCGCGGTCGTCGCGGGCGGGATAAACCTTAATATATGGGCAACGGAACTGATCATTGCAGCTTTTGCCGCAGCTCTTGCGTACTTCGCCTCGCGGGTATATAAAAACCTTAACGGCGTTGCATCGCAAGCTGCTTCTGTTCGCGGCTGACACAGCTTTACACTCTTACAACAATACCGGAGAATGACCGAGGTACTTTAACCTATGAACATAACCGTAATAAGAGCCACCGAAACATGGCAGCAGGCGGGAGCCTACTACGTCCGCATACAGGGTATGGCAAAGCAGCATAACATAACCCTGCGCCGCGAGTTCGACGAGCACGACGCTCCCGACACGAAATACATCGTCCTGACCGACGACGACTTTCCCGTCGCGACCTGTCGCTTCTACCCGCTTGACGGCAGTTCCGCCATGATCGGGAGAGTAGTCGTGCTCCCGGAATACCGCGGAAAGGGACTCGGAATACGGGTAGTGGAGGAAGCGGAGAGCTGGCTGCGGGAGCTCGGCTATACCCTTGCCGTGGTTGAGAGCCGGGACGTGGCAGTGAACTTCTACCGCAAGCTCGGGTATGAGATCACGGACAGCACCGTCATTCACGGAGACACCTTCGACTGCATCAGAATGGAAAAATCGCTTTGCGGCATCAATTACCCGGAGCTTTTCGGTCTCCTCTTCCCCGGCTTCTTCCTTTCGGAGGACATCCGCGCCATTCCGGAAGAGCAGGTACTCACGGAGCTCGTCATGGATCTCAGAACCACGCCCGAGATACAGCCTGTTCCCTGCCCCGGGCACATCACCTTCGGCGAGTATCGCGGGAGTATTGACACGCTGCGTGACGCGGTAAAGCAGGTAGAGCCGGAGTGGGTGCAGTATTTCGTAAGCGGCGAGCGTTTTTACTGCGCGTACGACGGGGACCGGATTGCGGCGTTCTGCTGTCTCACCGACATGGGAACGGTGCGGGGACTTCGTATCGGAGCGCCGGGGTGCGTCGGGACATTGCCGGAGTATCGGAAGCGCGGTATCGGACTTGAAACGGTAAGGCGTGCTACCGAGCAGTTCCGCCGGGAGGGATTTGACCTTTCCTGGATACACTACACACATCTTGACCGGTGGTATATGAAGCTCGGATATGAGCCGGCAGTGCGCTGGAACGGGAACGGGATAATGTCATAACGAGTATAGAGGTTCGCGCACTTCCCTGCTGCTCCGGCGGGAAGAAAACGAAAAAGTTTCCACATTCAGGAAAACAGAAAAGCTCACGAACGCAGCAAGGCATTCATGAGCTTTTGTTGTTCGGTATTTGTTTTCCGTACAGCTAAGGGATCAATAGATTCTCCAGATACCCTTTGCGTAGTCGGTGACTGCGCGGTCTGCGCTGAAAATACCGGAGCCGGCGATATTCGCGAGAGACATCTTGTTCCATTTGAGAAGGTCTCTGTATGTTTCGCTTGCCTTTGCCTGAGTTCCGCGGTAGCTGTCGAAGTCCGCGAGGCACATATACTGATCGACATAGCGGATAGCGTTCGCTACCTCATCAAATGTCGCGCCGTTGAAGCCGCGGTACATAGCGTCGATAGCGCCTCTGATAACGTCGTTGCGGTCATAGTAGCCGTCGGGCGAGTAGCCGTTCTGTCTCATAACGCCTACTTCAGGAGTGGACATACCGAAGATGAAGATATTGTCGTCTCCCACCTGCTCGTGTATCTCTACATTCGCGCCGTCGTATGTTCCCATGGTGACTGCGCCGTTGAGCATGAGCTTCATATTACCCGTACCGCTCGCTTCCGTACCGGCAAGAGAGATCTGCTCGGAAATCTCGGCCGCTGGCATGAGCATTTCGGACAGAGTAACGCGGTAGTCCTCCAGGAACACGACGCTGAGCTTTTCGGCAAGCTTCGGGTTCTTTTTGAGCTCCTCGCCTATGCACCAGATAAGCTTTATGATCTGCTTTGTCATGTAGTAGCCGGGAGCCGCCTTGGAAGCGAAGATATAGGTCTTGGGCTGGAAATCTGCGTCGGGATTATACATGAGGTAGTTATAATCCGCGATGATGTTGAGCGCGTTGAGCTGCTGGCGCTTGTATTCGTGCAGGCGCTTTACCTGAACGTCGAAGATACTGTCGGTGTTGAGCTTTGTGCCGGTGGTGTTGAGGACGTACTTCGCGAAGTCCTCCTTGTTCTGGTGCTTTATCTCGGCAAGCTTGCGCAGTACCTCGCTGTCGTTCTCGAACTGGCGAAGCTTCTTGAGCTCACCGCCGTCCTTCTTGAAGCCGTCGCCGATGCACTCGGAGATAAGCTTTGTGAGACGCGGGTTGGACTGGAGCAGCCAGCGTCTGTACGCGATACCGTTGGTAACGTTGGTGAACTTATAGGGTGTGAGCTCGTATTCGTCGTGGAACACGCTCTCCTTGATGATCTCGCTGTGGAGCTTGGAAACGCCGTTTATGGAGTGCGAAGCCGCAACGCAGAGAGTAGCCATGCGGATCTGATTGTTCCTGAATATGGACATTTCCGCGACTTTCTCGTCCGGCACCTTCTCGGCGAGCTTCTCGCAGTAGCGTCTGTTGATCTCGCAGAGTATGGAGTATATTCTCGGAAGTATTCTCTCGATGAGGTTCTGATCCCACTTTTCAAGCGCTTCCGCCATTACCGTGTGGTTGGTGTACGCGAATGTTCTGCACACGATATCCCAGGACTTGCTCCAGTCGTAGCCGCAGTCGTCGAGCAGTATTCTCATGAGCTCGGGGATAGCGAGAGTCGGGTGGGTATCGTTGACATGTATAGCTACCTTGTCGGGGAGGTTTTCGAGAGTGCCGTAGATGTTCATGTGGCGCATAACGATGTCGCCTATGGAAGCCGCGCACATGAAGTACTGCTGGCGAAGGCGGAGCGCCTTGCCCTCGAGGTGGTTGTCGTTCGGGTACAGTACCTTTGTGAGCGAGTGAGCGATGTTGCTTGCACCGAGAGCGGACATATAGTCGCCGGAGTTGAACGCGCTCATGTCGAAGGACATACTCTTTGCCTGCCACAGACGGAGCTTGGAAACGCCCTCGCTGTCGTAGCCGGAAACGTACATATCGTAAGGAACGGCATAGACCGTGTTGTAGTTCACATGGTCGATATGGTGATAGTCGTCCTTCCAGTATTCGCGGACTTCGCCGTCGAAGTGGACCTCGACCGCCTGATCCTCTACCTTGCTGAGCCACGACTCACCGCCGGGGAGCCAGTTGTCGGGAAGCTCGGTCTGCCAGCCGTCGATGATCTTCTGCTTGAAGATACCGTACTCATAGAGCAGGGAGTAGCCTGTCGCGGGGTAAGCGCAGGTAGCGAGACCGTCCATATAGCAGGCTGCGAGACGGCCGAGACCGCCGTTTCCGAGACCTGCGTCGGGCTCTTCGTCGTAGATGACATCGGGCTTTATCTTGTATTCGTCCTTGAGGACCTTCTCAACGACATCATTCGCGCCTATGTTATAGAGCGAAGTCTTGAGCGAGCGTCCCATAAGGAATTCCATAGAGATGTAGTAAACCTGTTTTTTGCCTACGGAATTGCACTTGGTCATGAACATGTGGCGCTTTTCCTTGAGGTGCTCGACAACGAGCTTGGAAAGAGCCTTGTATATCTGGGTGCTTGTCGCGTCGGACGGGCCTGTTCTGAACTCATATTCAAGTGTTTCTTTCAGTTTCTTGCTGACAAATTCGGGGGTAAAAGGAGAAGTCATCGGTAAATCAGTCCTTCCTTGTTTACTGGCAGCTTCCTGAATCCGGGATATCTGCCGTGCGGCTTTTCTTGCAGTATCAAAACATGGA
>JAFZOA010000451.1 GCA_017550775.1 Ruminiclostridium sp.
AGCCCCAACAGGTGCAGGGCAGAGCCCTGCCGGGGTTTGGGGCAGAGCCCCAATAGGGGCGAGGAGCCCCCGGCGGGGGTTGGGGCAGAGCCCCAAATAAAATCAGGAAATTGTACGATAATCATTGACAAATCAGCTAAAATGTAGTAGAATATATTGGGTAGTTTTATGGATCAGGTGCGGAGAAAGGTACGGAATGTGCCGGTGAAGCCGCATTGCGAAAAGGTCGTGAAGTTTTCGGAGCAGCATATCGGACAGAGCGGGCGAGTGACAAAAGACCTGCTCTCATATTTCATCGCGTTCGCGGCGGCGGCTATCTGTATTTGTCTGCTTGTCGGCTCGGCGCTCATACCGCGTGAAGCCATACGGGACAATATGCTCTCTACGGCGGAGACCGTGAGCGAGGAAGAACTGTTCATATATATGAACGAAGGCTTGAATTCAAGTATGCTCGACAGGTACGCGGATTCGATACTGCTGAACATAGCGTATCATTATGACAGCTCCGACCCTCTGCGCTCGGTGATGACCTCGGCGTACTATTTCCGACCGGGCGAGTCAGAGAACCAAAGCCTTCTAATCTCGGTGCAGAACGATCTTCCCGCGGAACGCGAATATATACGCTACTGGCACGGTTCTACCGTACCGGTGCGGGTGATGCACCTGTTCACAGACCTGAACGGCATGATATGGGCGGACGCTGCGGTGATCGCGGTGCTTACGCTGTTCCTGCTGCTGGTACTCATAAAGAACCGGCTGTATGCGGGCGCTGTCGCGGTGGCGGCGGGACTTGCGGCTGCGGGAGTATGGTATGTTCCGTTCTGCCTCGAATACACATGGGTGTTCATGATAATGCCCGCGTCGGCAGCGATAGCTGTGCTTATGACGCTGAAAGGCGATACGGAGCGGCTCGGCGTGCTGTTCATAATTACCGGAGTTGTGACCAACTTCTTTGACTTCCTCACGACAGAGACTCTTACTCTCCTGATACCGCTCATGCTCGTCATCTACACGGCGAGAAAGCGCGGGGGACTCCGCCATGAAGCTTTCGGAGCGCTTAAGCTCTGCGTGCTGTGGGGGACAGGATATGCCGGTATGTGGGCGCTCAAATGGGGGATAGCCTCTGCGGTGCTCGGCGAGAACGTCATGAAGTATGTGACCGGACATATCTCCGAGCGCATCGGCGGACTCATAGACCTTCCCCTCGGGGAGTACATCTTAACGGCGCTGTGGCGCAACATCGTGTGTCTGTTCCCGGTATGTCTCGGGAGCGTCGGCATAGTCGCCTGCGTGCTGATCGCGTTCGCGGCGGTGTATGTATGCTTTGTGTACCGCCGGAAGGGGATAAGACCGCGTGACCTTGCGATATACCTTGCTCTCGGAGCTGTGCCGTTCATAAGACTTGCTGTACTGCACAACCACGCGTTCCTGCACAATATGTTCACTTACCGCGCACTTGCGGCGACAGTTGCGGCTGTCGTTCTTGTCACAGCGGAGATCATCGACAGG
>JAFZOA010000452.1 GCA_017550775.1 Ruminiclostridium sp.
GACGAGCCGACAGGCGCCCTCAACTCTGCTTCGAGCCGTGACGTACTCGATATATTCACGGAAATACACAAAAACGGACAGAGCATAGTTATGGTGACGCACGATATGAAGACCGCGCTGCGCGGAACAAGAGTTCTGTACCTGCGCGACGGTGGCATAGTCGGCGACTATCGCATGCAGCCCTACGGTGATGATGATGTCAGGGAAAGACGCGCGGGACTGACGGAATTCCTCGAAAAAATGGGCTGGTAACAGATCGGTGAGAGGTGGATCTATGAATATACTTCGTTTATCGCTGTTCAACCTCAGGAAGAACAGAAAAGAAGCGGTCGCGACAGCATTCCTTACAATGATAACCACGCTTATGCTCGCGATATTCATCGCAGACAGCGCAAAGATCAACAGCGGCTATGACGACAGCTTCGCGGCTTCCGGATGCTATCATTACTATATCGGCGTCAAGGACGAGAAATACCGTGACGAATACCGGACTATGCTTGAAAACTCTTCGGGAGTGCATAATGTAACGGAAGTTAAACAGCTTGTATCTGTCGCGACCGATGTTGAAAAAGACGGCGATATCCTTTCCTACAACCTGATGTTCGTGACCGAAAAAACAGAAAAGAAGATCGAAAACTATATTATCAGAGAAAGTCTGTCCGACGAGAAGGTAAAGGGGCTCGGACACCCGATATGGCTTCCCGTCCGGTTTAAGATAAGTGAGGGATATGATCTCGGCGACACTTTCACGATCGTGAAATACGGTATAAAATATCCGTTTGAGATCGCAGGTTTTTACGAGTGCGGTCTTGTCAACGACAACGGCTACGGCTTCAAGTGTATTGTCTCCGGAGCCGATTACGCTCTGTTTTCCATGATACTGAACAGCAGAGCTGAGGGTGAATTCACGGCACTCTGGTTTGACTGCGACTATGATTTCAGCATCAATGAATTCGCGGAAAGATGCAGTGAAAGCTCACACGAAAACATAGAAGCCGATATGATCTTTTCTTCATTTACGAAAGAAAAGGAGAATTCAATAAGATTCATCAACCTGCTGCTTTACTTTCTTGCGTTCTTTTCCGTGATAACAATGTTGTCCGCGCTGTTTGTGACAATGCACAGGATAAACAACGATATCGAGGATCAGATGCAGAACATCGGCGCGCTTGAAGCGCTCGGTTACAGATCACGCGAGATATCTCTCGCATACGTCGGAGAATACCTGATAACGGGCGGTATCGGCTCTGTTCTGGGAGCGGTTGTATTAGTGTTTGTAAGCCCGCTTATGGACAGCGGCGTGCAGATAATGATGGGACGCACGGTGAGCAGTTACGCAGATATTGCAGGAACGATAATTGCCGCTGTGATCGTTACCGTTCTCGTTATAGCTATCGCGCTGCTGAAAGCGGCAAAGGTAAGAAAATACCCGCCCGTTACCGCGCTTCGCAAAGGCATAGGAACACACCACTTCGGCAGAAATATAATGCCTCTTGAAAAAAGCAAAGGTAACATCAATATTGCGCTTGCGGCAAAAAGCTTTATCGGTGATCTGCGCTCGTCATTCGGTGTGGCGGTATGCGTCATTGCGGCAAGTATCGCGATATTCTTCTGCGTGAATTTCTTCGACTTCTTCAAGGACGGCATCGACGGGCTCATCACCCTTTGCGGAGCCGATCTCACGGTCAATGTTGAGCTTATGAGCGGTGTCGATCCCGAAAAAGTAAAGGAA
>JAFZOA010000041.1 GCA_017550775.1 Ruminiclostridium sp.
AGGCGGTCGTTATGCTCGTCGCCGCGCCAGTATGCGCCGGACACGCTTCTGATCTCGAACGCCGCACCCATAAGCTCCTGTGAGTTGTCAACGTGAGGGCCTCTGCACAGGTCGATGTAGTCGTCGCCCGTCCAGTACGCGGTGATAGTCTCGTCGTCCGCGAGGTCGTTTATTATCTCGACCTTGAACTTCTGTCCCGCGAAGGTCTTAAGCGCCTCCGCCTTTGAGATCTCAACGCGCTTCCAATCCTCACGGCGCTTGATGATCTCACGCATCTTATCCTCTATCTTGGCGAAATCCTCGTTGGTGACGCTGACACCCTCGGGGAATGTGAAATCGTAGTAAAATCCGTCTGAGATCTGCGGGCCGATAGCGTACTGAACTTCCTTACCGTAGATCTCGATCACCGCTTTCGCGAGTATATGAGCGAGCGAATGTCTGTAAACTTCCAGATACTGTTCCTTTTCCATTTTTATGACCTCCTGAAAATGAAAGTACAATTAATAATATATTATAGCACACCGACAGGATTT
The DNA here is from genome assembly GCA_017550775.1 of Ruminiclostridium sp. The sequence continues at coordinate 534 of JAFZOA010000041.1, forward strand.
TGTCAATCGTTTTATTCTCGCTGTTCACGGCGGTCTGAAAATTACCTTCGATACGATAAACAGCTGCGCCGGGTTACACATCGGTTACATCTTGCGGATATGAGACCGTTATATGTTGATATGTTACAAAAGCCGGATAACCACAGCGGCAATTATGAACTGTTGAACAAAAAAAAGCCGTTGAATTTGTTGAAAGCGTGGATTTTGTTCCTTTGCCCTAAAAAACAGTTGCATTACTTTTTAAAAAGAGTTATAATGTATTTTGAGACATTATAACTGATCATTATGCCATAAACGGCATCTGAAAGGGTGGTTACATGAACGCGAACGATTTAAAATGGATCACCTCCGGTAGTCTGGAGCACAATCCCTTTTATTTCAGTATCCCCGAAAAGCTTGAAAAATTCGGCTGCTGCATAGATATGAGCGGATACGGAGAGGGCAAGACCGACAAGGCACAGCTCTGTATCCTTGACACCGCCAACAGAATAGAAGAACCCAACATTCTTATCATCTGTCCCGACGGCTGTAAGGAAAGCTGGTACCTGAATCTGCTCAAAGGTGTGGGTCTTGACTTTAAATTCGTGAACTCCGCACACGGCTCGGTCACTTTCTTCAGCGCCGGGACATCCAATCTGCTGCTGCTCGACGAGGATGTGCTCTCCGAGGGCGAAGGCTCGTCCTTCGATCCGATAAGACAGAGCGGCATTCTCTGGGATCTCGTCATCATTGACGGCACGGGCGCTGCCGACGGCATTGACCCCGAACTGTATACGAAAAATTTCGGCATGAAGACAGAGCGCCTGCTTATCTTCGCGCCGTACCCTTCCGCGTACACCACCGCCCCCGACGGGATCAAGGAAATAGCAAAGGCTATGCTCAGCGACAGCGGCAAGGCTTCCGCGATCGAAAGACTTACCTTCGACGAAAGCATGATGATGTTCACCATGAACTCCCCGCTCGTCAACTATCCGAAGGAAGATGAAGCGGAAAGCGCTGTGCGCATCGAACGCTATGCCTTCCCCGAAGCGGATATCCCGCCGACACTGCATATAAACGATCAGGGCGGACGTTACTCGAACGGCGGCAACGTTTTCGAGGAATACAACCTCCCGGAGAGAAACATATACCAGAAGCCCGTATTCACCCCCTCCGACGCCGAAGCTCTGAAAAACAAGGACAAAAAGCTCGCGAAGTTCCTCGAAGTCATCGACGAGGTCATGAACTCCGACGACAACACCGCGATAGTGTACTTCAAGTCCGAAGCGACCGTACAGTATATAGAAAAGATACTCTCTGCGATCTACCCCGACAAAGCCGGCTCTGTCTTATACCTCGAAAAGGCTTACTTCGATATACGCATGATGAAGCAGTGGTATGAGACCATGCCCTCGCGCCGCATAAAGGTGGTGCTCGCCGGAGACAACCTCAGCGAGACCATAGGCATCTTAACACCGGTAACACATATCATCAACTATGAGCTTCCCGACAACCCCGTAGAGCTCCAGCAGCGCTATAAGCGCAGGGGAGTGGTATCCGGAGGAACGAAGCCCGATTTCATCATCTTCCTCGACGACAACAACCTGTTTGACAGCCGCGTTCTCGGCAAGGCGCTCGCGGGGAACCTGTACAAGTGCTTCCGCGTGAACGTACCGTCGGAGAACGTTCTGTTCGCTATCGAGGGGATCGAGGACATACTTGCGGATATGATCGCCGACATAAAGTACGTCGCGGATTACACCGGCGCGGTAGGATCGAGCTTTGATATCATATCGAAGTTCTGCACAGACTACAATATACCCTCGTCAAGAAATCTCACTACCGCCGCAAGAACTCATGAGTACGCACAGCGTAAGCTCGAAACGCTCGCAAAAGCTCTCGGCGCACAGGATATGATCGAAGACAAGGAGATCGACATAACCGCGCTTAAAGGCAAGATAATCCAGACAGTAAGAGATATACGCTCGGGTTACGCATACTTCGACAATAATATGTCTGTCAAGACTGTGCCGCGCGGTACTGCCCGCACCGCAGAGTTCATGACTTTCACAGGATATCTCGACGGCAATCCGTTCAACCTCGGGCTAAAGAATGCCCGCGAAGAGCTCAAAAAGGCTGTTGCCGGCAAGAGTGATTTTGCGTATATCAAGGATGTCGTAACACAGATACCCGACGCATTAAAGTCCGCGGTGCTGTACAATATATGGATATACTGGCACAAGACCCTCGGCATCGGCGGTTCGTATGCCGAATTTATCAAAGCTTACAACGAAGGGGTGATCTGAAATGGCTTATGAAGAAACTAAGGAGCGCGAAAGAAAAGCTGCCGAGCTTAAAAAGCATATAGGCGATTTCTATGCCGCCCACAGCGAGGGCAACGCGGAAGAGCGCGATGCTGCACTCAAAAAGGTACAGACCGCCCTGTTCACGGGAAGCTCAGACAGCGAGCCTTTGAAGGATTACTTCAACGAGGCGTTTCAGGGCAGAACAGTATTCAATACCCTGCTGAGCATAAACGACTATCCGAAAGAGAGCATCCTTCGCGAGCTGCTCCAGAACACGTTCGGCTGCTCGTACGAGACCAAGGACATAAAGGTGATGCTCAATTTCAGCACCAAGCAGCATCAGGTAAGCCTCGCGTACAACGAGGTCGGCTTCACAATGGAGCAGATACTCTACTACTTAAGCTTCGGAAGAAGCGAGGTGGACGAGTCCAAGACCCGTGAAGGCCGCTTCGGTGTCGGTGCCAAGAGCGTATTCCTCAACGTGGAATGGCTTTCTCTCAAATCCAACAATTTCAGCTTCAAGATCAAGAACGACAACGGCAACCTCAAGATACTGGAGCTTGACCTGTTCGGCTCACAGTTCGTAGGTACAGAGATCGTCTTCAAGGTAAGAGGCGACGATTTCCAGAACATAATGGACAACTTCCTGAACCTTACCGACAAGAAGGGCGACTACATGAACCTCATGGAGCTGTGCTTCGCGTTCAACAGGAAGAAGATACTCGATATCCGCGACGCGCGCAAGCTCGTCGAGTCCGACGACCGCACCTTCAACATCGCCGTCATGGTTGACGGACAGATGAAGACGGTCTATAAGATCATGCAGTACAAGAAGGAGGGCGACGATAACCCGACTATCCGTTTCTTACAGAACGGAAAGAGCATCATCGACTTCTTATGCTATGAGGCGGACGGCTATTCCTACCTCATTCCTTACGCTGTCGCGGCAGGCAAGCGCGCCGAGATAGTAAAGCTTCTCATCCAGAAGTACAACTACTTCTCCACATACGAGCTCACCGGACTCTACAAGGAGAACAACGAGGCGTTCATCAACGAGCACCTGTCCGCGTTCTTCATAAGCGTTCCCAACAAGTACATCACCCCCCACAGAACCGGTATCCGCCACGACAGCGAGAAGGAAGTCACCCAGCATATGTCCAAGGACCTTCTCGACATGATAAAGGCATACAAGCAGTATTTCGTGCTCAGTATGCAGCCCGTGCAGGATAAGAAGGATTACTATTTCCTGTACCCGAAATCCTACGCTTTCGAGTTCTTCAAGAACTTCATCAAGACCAGCAAATTCGGCAAGGCAATAAGCGCGCCGTTCCAGAACAGCATATCCCTCATTTACCCGTTGGAGAAGATACCGACAGAGTACGAAGAGATAAAGAAGCGCGGCTTTCTCAGCAATGCCGAGCATATCTCTCAGCTTGACCACGCGAACGGTACGGCGTACGACAAGTACATCAAGGACGCGCTCAAGGATATGCACGAAAAGCTCTCCGATGTCGACGACCGCATCATCTATGTCGGTTACGAGTGGGAGAACGAAGAGTCCTCCGCGTCGGGAAGAGTTTATCTGTACGAGTTCCTGCATAACGGCATGACCTTCTATGTCGATTCGCGCGTTACCCCCAACCGTTCGGACAACAACCTCTACAACGGGTTCACGTCCGTGGCGGAAAAGGTCGCGGGAGAGTTCCTCAAGGATAACATCGTACACAACGACGACGAGCTCGAAAAGCTCCTCGCAATGTACGACGAGATATACCATGAGGACTACAAGATAGTCATGAAGTACTATCAGTTCTATATCTCTCACGGCGATGAACAGCAGCGCTACGAGGTCTCCAAAATGGATATCAAGAACCTCGATAACGCTATGAAGGCGATTCAGAAGAGACAGCACCGCTTCGATACCCACCAGAACTACAACGAAGTCGTTTCCATGCTCATCAACACCTTTACCCAGGGCAAGGATACGATGACTTTCCTCAAAGAGATCAAGGAACAGGGCGGCAAGGTCACGCTCCAGCTCGATATCAACAAGCGCTACCGCTTCTGCGCATACAACAAGCAGTTCATGATCCCGCCGAATATCACCAACTCGGATATGCTCGAACTCATAGGTGATATGGGTACGCTCATCCAGTGCGGTATGCTCAACGGCAAGACCTTTGACTTCGCACACTCAAAGAGCCGCTACACCCTCGACCCGTCCCTGCTCACAAAGATGTTTGAAAGCCCGCAGCTTCCCGCGAATGTGATAAACGAACGCGCCGGCATGATCTGGGTCTGCGACCTTAACAATGACCGGGTAGCTATCGTCGGCGAGAACGACAAGATCGTGAAGATCGTTGATATCGGCGAGGAGATCACGCAGGAAATGCGCGATCAGGCAAAGAAGTATATCGCCCTGCGTGCGGACTACACCAAACCCGAGTTCGCGGACATGGCGGAATACGTCATCACCGGTAAGAACGACCAGCTTCTCAGCAAGCACTATCTCTCCGCTCAGGAGCCTAACAAGGTGATACCGGATCAGATCCCGTACTACCTCAAACCAATGCCTGTCATCACAAAGGACGAATTCGCGTATCTGCGCAAGCTTGCGAAAGACGTGGAACAGTTCTCCGACAGCAGGAATTTCCGCAACTACTTCGCGAAAGACATCAACGGTAAGCTGTTCGGCTACGGCGGCTGCTGTCCGGTATGCCGCTTCGAGAGCCGCGCTATCAACAGCTTCGGGCTCAAGGACTTCGAGGTCGAGGTAATGACCGAGAAAGGCGAGATGCCGTTTAAGTTCTCGCTCTATCTGTGCGCGAACGACGCGGCGATCTCAAACGGCTGGCTCATAACCAACATAAGCATAGGCGGAATGTCGCCGATACGCTGGCTGGAAGAGATAAAGGCTGCGGATATGATCCCGCCGGAGTTCCTGTTCTGCCACATAAGCTACCGCACGCAGTACACAAACGATATCCTCGGCGGCAACAACAATGCCCCGGGCGAGGTGATGTTTGAATCGGAAAAGGGCGAGCTTGACGTAGTGGTTTCGCCGCTCCTCGCAGCAAAATGGGTGGATGACAACAGCAGATAAACATGACAACATTAAAGAGCCTCGCATACATAAATGCGGGGCTCTTTGAACTAAACAACAGCAAAACGCTCCCCTTACCGATACCGGCAGGGGAGCGCTTTATATTCTACTGCTTCTTCGCTTTCGTCGCCTTGATTATCTTCTGACGTGAGAACTCCTCGCGCTCCTTCTCTTCAAGCGCCTCGGAGATGAACTTGACCTGATCCCTGTACATCGGTATCAGGATGTTTTTCAGCGCGTTTGCACGCTTCTGCGACTTGCGTATCGCGACCGAAAGGCGGTAAACGCTGTTCTCGATCTCCGCGAGCATTATACCGGTCTGCTTGGCTTTGAGAAAGCAGACATACGCCTTGTCAAAGCACGAATCGGTATCCGCGAGACTGTAGCAGAGACTCGGCTCCGGGTCGCCGCCGGAAAGCTTCGGGAGCTCGATACCCATGACGCTCCGGGTGGAGATACTTACCGACCGGTCCACAGGCATACTCTTCGACTTTTCGAGTATAACACCGTCGATGATGTTCGCGGTCCGGAGCGCTTCGTATGCTTCCGCGAAGGTCTGTTCGAGGCTCCCGCTCAGCTCCTTCGCCTTATCGGTGAGCATCACCATTTCGCGGATAAGGATATTGCGCTTCCTGTCCATGAGCTCATAGCCGAGCTGTGCCTGTTTCAGCGAGTGCTTGGCATTTATAAGGTTGCCCTTGGTAGCGAATACCTGCTGTGCCATGAGCGCCTATCCCCCTTTCCGATCGGTCTTTAATGACTCCGCTCTCAATCGCGGTAGTGTTCTTCGATAAGCTTCGCGTTCATTCTGTCGAGCTCGGTCTTCGGGAGCATCGAAAGCAGATCCCACGCGAGTTCAAGGGTCTGATCCATGCTGCGGTTCTCGTCGAAGCCCTGTTTCAAGAAGCGCTGCTCGAACTCGTGTCCGAATACCATGTAGCGCTTGTCGGTCGCAGAAAGCTCGTCCTCGCCTATGACGGAAGCGAGCGAACGCGCGTCCTGCACCTTTGCGTAGGCGGCAAAGAGCTGGTTCGCCACGTCGTTGTGGTCGGCGCGGGTATATCCCTCACCGATACCGTCCTTCATCAGTCGGGACAGCGACAGCAGCACCGACAGACCCGGATAAACTCCCTCGGAGTCGAGATTGCGGTCGAACACTATCTGACCCTCGGTGATATACGCGGTAAGGTCGGGTCTGGGGTGTGTGATGTCGTCGTTTGGCAGGGTGAGTATCGGTATCTGCGTGACCGAACCGCTTGAACCCTCGATAACTCCCGCACGCTCGTACATCGCGGCGAGGTCGGAGTACAGATAACCGGGGTAGCCCTTACGTCCGGGGATCTCGCCCTTAGAGGACGAGAACTCACGCAGAGCCTCGGCGTAGGAGGTGATATCGGTCATTACCACGAGGATATGCATATTCTTCTCGAACGCGAGGTACTCCGCCGTGGTGAGTGCGCATTTCGGGGTAAGGATACGCTCGATGATCGGGTCGTTGGAGAGGTTGAGGAACATTACAACTCGTCCGCTCGCACCCGCCTGGTCGAACTCGCGGCGGAAGTAGTCCGCAACGTCGTTCTGAACGCCCATAGCGGCAAACACGATAGCGAAGTCCTGTCCGTTTTCCTCGGCAATACGCGCCTGCTTTACGATCTGCACGGCGAGCTTGTTATGCGACAGGCCGGAGCCGCTGAATATCGGGAGCTTCTGTCCGCGTATCAGCGTCATAAGACAGTCGATCGAGCTTATTCCCGTGTGTATGTAGTTGCGCGGGTAGCTTCTGGCTACCGGATTGAGCGCACGGCCGTTGATATCGCCGTACTTCTCGGCAAACACGTCCCCGAGCCCGTCGGCGGGCTTTCCCGCACCGTTGAAAACGCGCCCGAGCATTTCGGTGCTCAGCGGTATCTCAAGCGGTTTTCCCTTGAACACGGTACGCGTGTTGTCGAGCGACAGCCCCGACGTACCCTCGAAAACCTGGAGTATTACCCGGTCGCCCTCCATCTGCACCACTCGTCCGAGACGGCGGGTACCGTCTTCAAGGTGCAGCTCGGCGATCTCCTCATACGCAACGCCGCTTACTCCTTCGAGCGCGACAAGAGGGCCGTTCACGTCGGCAAGCCCGGCGTACTGGATACTTATGCGTTTTTTCGTATCGGTTTGCGTTGAGCTCTGCATCACACGGATATCAGCTTCGTCCGGTCGGTACAGAAGAGTTACTTTATCAGACATAGAAGTCTCCTAAAAAGATTTATGCTCCGAGAGCGTCGATAGTGCTGTCGATCTCGCGGCTGTATTCGTCGAACATTTCCGGCTTGTCGTTCGGAATGTCGTATTTCATCTTTATAAGCTTGTCAAAAAGCCCCGTCCCGAGGATCTCCGATACCGGAACTCCGCGTTTGAGCGCTTCCTCCGACTTGTGACTGAGACGCAGTATAACGCGCATCATCAGGAGCTGCTTGCTCATCGGGACATAGGTGTCGTCCTTGTGGAAGGCGTTCTGCTGTAAGAACCCGACTCGTATCACCTTCGCCGTTTCGAGCACGAGCTTCTGGTCGTCGGGAAGAACGTCCGAGCCGATAAGCTTGACTATCTCCATGAGCTTGTTCTCTTCGAGCAGGATATTGCTTATCTCCTGGCGCACGTCAAGGAAGTCCTCGCCCACGTTCTTCTCATAGTACTCCGTAAAGTCCGGAATGTACTCGGAATAGCTGGTGAGCCAGTTGATAGCGGGATAGTGTCTCGCGTAGGCAAGAGGCTTGTCGAGCGCCATGAAGCAGCGCACAAAGCGCTTGGTGTTCTGGGTGACCGGCTCCGAGAAGTCCGAGCCCGCCGGCGATACCGCGCCTATGATCGTAACGCTGCCGCGCTTGCCGGAGAGGACGTTGCAGTTCCCCGCGCGCTCGTAGAACTCCGCAAGACGGGAGGGCAGATACGCCGGGTAGCCTTCCTCGGCGGGCATTTCCTCAAGTCGTCCGGATATCTCACGCAGAGCCTCCGCCCAGCGCGAGGTAGAGTCCGCCATGATCGCTATGTCATAGCCCATGTCGCGGTAATACTCGGCAATGGTGATGCCGGTGTATATCGACGCTTCACGCGCTGCAACAGGCATATTTGAGGTGTTGGCGATAAGAACGGTACGGTCGGTGAGGTGCTTGCCGCTCTTGGGGTCGATAAGCTCGCCGAACTCCTCAAGTACCTGAGTCATTTCGTTTCCGCGCTCTCCACAGCCTATGTACACGATTATGTCCGCGTCGCACCACTTCGCTATCTGGTGCTGGGTCATGGTCTTGCCGGTGCCGAAGCCGCCCGGTATCGCGGCGGTACCGCCCTTTGCTACGGGGACGATAGAGTCAAGCACGCGCTGACCGGTGATAAGCGGGGTATTTATGGGTATGCGGCGGGTAACGGGACGCGGAGTACGGATAGGCCACCTCTGACAGAGAGTAAGGACTTCCTCCTCACCGTCCGACTCGACTTTGAGTATAGTATCATTCACCTTATACTTCCCGTCGGGCGCGGCGTAGGTCACCTTACAGCTCTTCATCGTGGGCGGCACCATGACGCGGTTCACGATAAGCGGGCTTTCGGGACATTCCGCGTAAATCTGTCCGGCGGAAAGCTCGTCGCCCTCCTTCACAAGCACAGTGACATCGAACTCACGGTCGGGGTCAACGGTGGGGATATCGCTTCCCTCGGTGACGTACACGCCGTCGGTCTTCTTCATGTCGGTGAGCGGGCGGGCGATACCGTCGAAGATGTTGGAGATTATCCCCGGTCCGAGCGTAACGCTCATGGGCAGACCGGTACCCTCTACCTCCTCGCCGATCTTCAGTCCGGCGGTATTCTCGTACACCTGTATCGTGGTGAAACGGTCGTTCACGTTTATGACCTCGCCGATAAGGTGCTTTCTCCCGACATACACCATTTCGCGCATCGCGAAAGCTTTAGTGTCGCGGATCCTGATAACGGGTCCGTTTATTGCGTAGATCGTATTTTCCATCAAACGAGTCCTTCTGAATAATTATAGCTGCATTTCCGAGCGCGCGGCAAACTCTCCGCGCTCATTCTCAAATGCCGTATCGAGCGTAAGGTCGATGAATATACCCTTTGCGGGGTACTTGAACACAAGCCCGCCGAGACGGATATTCCTGTCCGCCGCCACGCTCGCGCCGTACTTCTTCATCAGCTTCTCCGCCGCGGCAAGGTCGCTCTTGCGGCAGTAAACGCTCACATCGGAGGTTATCTTCTCCTGCGCGTCCGCCCGCTCCGCACACTTTGCGAGGTGGGAGGTATATGCGTCGGAGGCGGCAAACTCCGCAAGCCCTTCCTTTATCTCACCGAACAGCTCATCTACCAGCGAGTTGCGGTGAAGAAGGACCTTCCTGTCCGCGGCATACTTGCTCTCGGACACGCGCTTGCGCTCGTCACTCTCATACCGCGAGAACTTCGACAGCATGGCGCTGTTGTGTTCGCGCCGTATGCGATCCTTTTCCTCGTCGAGCATAGCCTTTGCCTGCTTCTTCGCGTCGTCGGTGATGCGCTTCGCTTCAAGCTCAGCGGCCGCCTGTATCTGCTCCTTCAGCTTGTCGAGCCTTGTCTTGACATTGACATCTGCCATTACAGGCACCCCCTTTTATATCCTGATACCTACGGCGTCGCTCACATATCCGCTCAATGTCTCGGAGATGTGCGAGTCGCCGTTACTGTCGGGTATCTCAACTATGAGCGGCCGGCGAAGAGCGAGCTTCATCGAGGAGATCTCCTGACCGCACAGCTCAACTATACTGCGCGTCACGAACACCACCGCGATATCGCTGCGTGATGCCGCGTCGTTAAGCGCGTCCATAGCGTCCTGGCGCTTCGACACGACCACGCCCTCAACTCCTGCAAGCCTCATGCCCATCTGAGTATCCGTATTGTCGCTTATAAGAAAGCATTTCATGTATATCCGCTCCGATCAGCCGTTGAGGATAAGAATGGAAACGAGAAGTCCGTAGATCGCGACACCCTCGCCGAGCGCCACGAAGATAAGTGCCTTCGAGAAGGTCTTTTCGTCCTCGCTCAGAGCGCCGATAGCCGCGGAAGCTGCGTTTGCTACCGCGATACCTGTAGCTATGGTCGCGAAGCAGGTGGGAAGAGCAGCCGCTATGTACTTGAGTCCCGCGCCGATAGCCGCGTCATTTCCCGCTGCCGCAGCAGCAGCCTCGGGTGCGCCTTCCGCCGCCGCGATGACCGGCACAAAGATCGCCATGAGTATCATGGTTCCGAGGAACATTCCGCCGTTGAGCAGAATTGCGCGCTTACGGTTGAACTCCACACCGGCGTGTGCCTTGCGGATAGCGACTACGAGCGGCACGATTATCATTGCGAGCGCAAGAAGCGGTAATAAATAAAGTAACATTGTTTTATCCTCCTGAGATATTGTCTTATTATGTATTATGCGGCCTTAGAGCCGATAGATACGGGTCTGAACGGGATCCCGCCGCCCTTGAAGAAGCGGCTGAACAGCTCGTAGAATTCGAGACGGAGCACCTGGATTCCGACGATGAAGCCTTCAAAGCCGATAACGAAGATGTTGCCGAAGATGAGCACTATCACGCTTCCCGCGCCCTCAAACATATTCGCGATGATGCTGAATACGAGCATCAGACCGGCGTGGCTCAGTATGAATCCGCCGATACGCAGATAGGACATGGTGTTGGTGATGTAGGTAAGTCCCACGTCAAACAGATCGATGACTCCCTCGATTATGAACATTCCGACGGAGGTCTTCTCCTTTGCACGCCCGACGTTCATAGCTTCAAGACGAGCTTTGAGCCCCGTGTCGATGCTGCGGTCGGTCTTGGCGGCCGGCTTCACCGACTTAAGTCCGCGCTTTGCCATAGCGTGCAGCAGAGGTTCCTTGAAGAACATCAGAACTGCCGGAAGAACTATCAGACCGATAACGTACACCGGTGTCATGATCTTTATGCCGAGCGCGAGACTGCAACCGAGACCCGCTACCAGCGAGACATACAGCACGAAGCCGCATATACCGCTCGCGCCGAATATCCCGGATTCATAGTCCTTCATGCGAAGGCTCACAATGATGTTTATTATCATCATCGCGATTATCAGCACTACACCGAAAGCGAGCGCCATCAGCAGGAACATCGTTGACGCGGCGAAGATATCCTCCGGGGGTTCGGTGTATCCGAACATCTCATATATCTGCGGGATATGGAAGAACGGCTTGATTATCTCCTCGTTGCCGAACACCGACCCGTACAGCGCCCCGAACAGCGCGCTCGACAGGCCTATTCTCGCGATTATCGGCGCGAGACCCGCTTTGGTAAGCTTCGTGAGTATGATGCCGAGTACCATTATGCAGAGCCCCTGTCCGAGGTCGCCGAACATCATTCCGTACAGCAGCATATAAGTTATCGCGACGAGCGGTGTCGGATCTATGCCGTTCGCGGCAGGCATACCGTACATCTTTACGAACATCTCGAACGGCCGGAACAGCCAGTTGTTCTTCAGCCGCACCGGTACCGGCTCGTCCGGGGAAGCCTGACGGTATGTCACGGTAACATCGTCTATCGACCCGATAAGCTCGGAGAACCGCTTCTTTTCGGACTCGGGGATATATCCCGAGAAGTGGAACCGGCCGTCGAACGCTATGACGTTTGAACGCAGCTCATAGCTGTTACCGATGGCGACGAGCTTAGCATACACGCGGGAGAGCTTTCCGCCCTCGCGCTGCGCTATCTTTGCAAGCTCTGCGTCTATCTCGGTCATGCGCCTGTTCTCCGACTCCATCTGCTCCAGAAGCTTCGATATAGCCTCGTCGGAGCTTCCCTTAAGGTATTCCGGGAGCGGGGTAGGCTCGAAGCCTAAAATGTTGAACATGAAGTCAATGTCGTTTATGTCCGTGACGGAGGCTATGTACAGACACCATGTATAGTTCTTCTCCTGCTCGAAGGGGAAGAAGAAGAACACCTTGTCGCTGTAAAACGAGAGCTTTTTGAGACTCCCGTTCGGAAGCCTTCCGAACCGGTACTTCGCGTATTTCAGCGACATGAGCTCCGCAAGGTCTGCGTCAAGTCCGCTGAGCTGGGACAGGTTCTCATAGATCGCATTCTGTGAGTGAAGCTCGGAATTGAGCCTCATCTTCTCTTCCGTAAGCTCCTTCTGCATCTCGTCGATCTCGTCGAGATATTTCTTGAAGTCAACGCTCACGCTGTACTCGATGTCATCGTAGGAGTCGTTCTCGTCGAGCTTTACGCCCAGCGTGTCGGCAAGCGCCCTTGTCCGCTTTATGAGTCTTTCAAAGGCACCGTTGTCCTTCATGTTCTTTACGGCAAGCTCTGAGCGCGAAATGTCGGGCGGCGGGTTTATGTGAAAACAGCCGCTCTCACAGCACTTGATGAGCGTTTTGTTCACTCGTCGTATGCCGCCTTCAACAGAAACAAGCGTAACCTTTTCTATTGCCATTATTCGCCCTTTCCTTTCATGGTTATTCGCCCGAAACGGCGTTATTTCCGATACTTATAGGTTTCTTTAGGGTACCCCTAAAAACCGCTTTGAAAAGAGAAAATGTGACAGCCGCGTCGAAGACGAGGAAAGGCTCCGAAGGCTTGCTGGCGCAAGGCGAGGAGACTTGACGAAGTATTCGGCGTGGATGGCGCGTTTTCTCTCAAATGGGTTTTTAG
>JAFZOA010000453.1 GCA_017550775.1 Ruminiclostridium sp.
AAGATGAATTCCGTTCTGTCGCCGGTGGTAGTCGCACCGGCGGAGCGTTCGAGCATAACAGTCCCGCTGCTATGGTCTTCTGCCGGACGTTCATGCTCTCTCGGGATATTAGTCTCGGGTGTTATTTCCTTTCCGCCAAGAGCGCTTATAAGCTCGGATATAGTCTGGAAGCGGTCGGAGCTGCGAATGGCAAGTCCTTTCATGACCGCGGAGGCGATGTGCTCCGGTATACCGTCAAACTCCGAGAGCGGTTTAAGCTCGTCCTGGTACACTCTTTCCGTGGATTCCTCCGGTGTAAGCCCGGTAAGACAGAAATACATGACACCGCAGATAGCGTACACATCGGTGAACGGTCCCTGCTTGCCGTGCGAACGGTACTGCTCTTCCGGAGCATAGCCCGGCCGCAGTATGATCGACATACTTCTTTCCCCGTCACTGTCGAATTCCCTCGCGGCACCGAAATCAAAGAGCTTGAATGTACCGTCCTTAAGAAGCATGATGTTATCGGGGCTTATATCTCGATGTATAAGGTTTTCCTCATGCACGTCACGAAGCGAGTCAAGAAGCGGGAGCATTTTCCCGCAAAGATCGTCGGGGCTGAATACCCCTCTCGTTGAAACATACTCTTTGAGCGTGATGCCTTCGAGGTACTCCATTACTATATATGCGGTGTCGTTTTCCTCGAAGTAGTCATACACCGATACGATGCCCGGATCCTTTGAAAACTTTGCAAGTGTTCTCGCTTCCGCAAGGAATTTATCCTTCCACTGGTTGAAAGTTAATCCCTTGCGCTGGTCTGTGAGCGTGACTTTAAGTCCGGAAGGCGCGTATCTGTTGGCATATCCCCCGGGGAAGTATTCCTTTATCGCCACGGGAAGATCGAGGACTGTGTTCGTGCCTTTGTATGTTATGCCGAATCCGCCTTCGCCGAGATAGCCGTCTATACGGTATCGGCCTTTAAGTACCGAACCTGTCGGGATATAATGCGTGGGTATATTATTCTTATCCATTTCCGTTTCTCCGATCGGTCAAATGTTCTGAGCCCGGTCTTTATTAGATCGCCTCATATATTATAATACTGTTCATGACAATGATCAATTGATTGGGACTGCGCTATGCAGCGGATCATCTCTTTATCTCGGCGACCCTGAGCTTTACGCGCCCGAGCTTCAGGATATCGCCCTCTTTGAGCCTTATCTCGGTCTCGGCGGTCTTACCGTTGACGTAGGTCTTGTTGAGTGAGCCGTTATCGCGTATATAGACCATATCTTCCTTCAGGAACAGGGTGCAGTGATTGCGGGAAATGGACTTGTCGTAATCTATCACGATCTGAGGTGTGTCATCGGACGATTTCTCACGTGTTACCGAAACGCCCTCCACAGAGATGCTCTTGGTGAATCTGCGGGACTGGTTATCTATATCCTCAAGTGTAACGATGACCTTGGGTTCGTCATTTCCGCCATAGAGGAAAGAGGTCTTTCCGGAAGCGTCCGCGGTATCCGGGAAAAACTCCGTCTTTCCGGTATCTTCCTGCACGACCGGTTCCGGTTCCGGCTCCGTGACATTCTTCGCGGCGTTTTTCTTTACTATAATCACGATCACCGTTATAATTGCCGCAGCCGCAACAACACCCGCCGCTATTATGATTATCAGCGTGGTGGTATCCATGCCCTTCGGCTCGGGCTCTGGCTCGGGTTCGGCGGCCTGGGTGGTAGTCACCGCGGTCGTGGTCGTGACAACGGTGGTGGTAGTGGTGACCGGGGTGGTCTCGGGAGGTTCGGTGGTGGTCTCCCTCACCTGCATGGGCATTCTTGTATCTTTGCCGGAGATCTCGGTACCGTCCGAGAGAATGGATACTCTCTTGACCGTTCCGTCCTTCATTTCATCGGGGATGATGATCTCGTAGGCATCAATCCCGTAGAGATATGAGTTGATCTCGGCGCAGACATCGTCAAGCTTCGTAGCCGGATTAACGGTATAGCACGGTGCGCCGGTCTTTCTTGACATCGCAAAAAGGTTTTTTAGGTTCTGCGAATTTCCATTCGACTCTATGCCTATGGTATAGACCTGTGTGGAAGTACCGCTCAGGTAATCGTCAAGCTCGTTGTATGTAATGCCGTTTCTGTTGGCCTCCACGCCGTCGGAGATAACTATGAGCCTGTCGTAGTTCATGCCGCTTTCCTGTTCTACGTTTTCAATAGCGGCAACAACGCTCGAATAAAGGTTGGTGTTTCCGCCCTTGAACTCGATCGCATCGACCTGCTTACTGAGCTCATACCTGTCGGAAGTATAATCACCCATGTATTTCATTTCGTTCGAGAAAACGGCGACCGCAGAGATGAATGAGCTGTCCTGACCGTCTATAAGTCCGTCCAGAAGATCTGTGGTGATATTTCGGGTGACGGGGTTGTTTGATGACGAAACGTCAACCAGGAACAGCGTATATTTATCCATCTGTGCGACAGTCTCGCTGTCGATCGCCCTGATCTCGCTTTTCACTCCGGAGATCGCGCATTCGATCCCGGGTTGTTCGTCTCCGGAACCGTTTGCGTATATTACGATCCTGTCGTCATCAACAAAGCTTTCCGCTATAAAGTCCGTCGGCTGTACCGAAGAAAGTGTGAGTGCCGCTGCTGTGGCGGCAAGAAGCTGTTTTACCATTTTGTTCTCTCCTTTTTATTGATGCGGTCTTCCCGGGTGGATTCAGCGCCCGGAGTTCCGTTCATTGCGCGAGTTTCTACTGAGTATCTTCCTCATTTTATGTCCCGTCACGATAAAGAATATTACCCAGAATAAAAGTATCACGCCCGCGGACGCAATACCCGCTATGACGGTTATAACACCTGCGGTAAGTTCCATTACGCATCACTCCTTGCCAAGCTTCCAGCCCTTCTCCCGTATCTGCTCGATATGCTCATCGAGTATGTCCATAGAGGGGTCTGTTTTTCCGTTTTTCTTCTTCTCTTCATACAGTTCCTTTGCGCTGAGATAATACTGATATGCGGCTGTGTAATCGCGCTCGGACACATCCACCGTATCCTGGAGATATATGAGCGTATAGGCATAGCTCTTCATGATCCAGTAGTCGCTTCCGAAGCTGTGATACATCGAGCCGAGAGTGTTAAGACAGTCGTTGTAGTCTTTGAGCCGGTTCTGGAGCTCGAAGCAGTTTCTGCACACGACATACTTCATGGTCTGCTCGTCCATGAGCTTCTTATACTCGTTCACGGCGCGCCTCAGGTACTCGTCGTCGTTTTCTTCATCGCCTATGTATGTGTACTGGTTCGCAAGCATCTCGGTCACATAGTCGGAGTAAGACGTTGATACCGACGATCCGTACTTTTCCAGCAGCGCCGCAGCTCTTCTATAAGACCCAGGGATCTCACTGCCATGATCCGCGCAGATACCGCTGAACTGTGCCAGCGCCCTGAAAAGGATATATTCGTCGTCCGTGCTTTCTGCGGTGTTCTCAAACAGCGTGAGTGCCTCGGCGTAGTTGTTCTTTGCACTTTCGACCTCTGCGCGTATGAGCAGGAGCTGGTCGTTTGAGACGCCGGCCGATTCCGCGAGCACGAGAGCGTCTGAGGCGCCTTCGATGTCACCGAGCCGTGCCAGAGATATCGCCATATCCCTGTAACATTCGGTAAGGCTGCTGTTGTATTCCAGCGAGCTTTGGTAATATTTAACCGCCTGCTCGTAATCCCCGGACTCGAAACAACAGTTTGCGAGGATGAGCCGGATATTACCCGTAAGCTCTGTGCCTGCGGTGCCGAGTATCCGCTCGTTTACCTTGTATCTGTCGAGACAGCTCTCATAATCCCCTTTTTCAAACAGGATCCGGAGCTCTTCGTAGTATGCTTCCGGTCTTTCCGGCATGAACTCCTTTGCAGCCTCGGCGGAA
>JAFZOA010000454.1 GCA_017550775.1 Ruminiclostridium sp.
GATGCTCGCGGCTGCGGTAATGCTTTCCGGGTGCAGGGACAGCGGCGATGACGAAGACCCGAAAAAAGGGTATAACTACTACTTCACCTCGGTCATCGACGGAAGCCCCGCTACCCTCGACCCGCAGACATGCACCGGTGACACCGCCGCGCAGATTGTCGCTAACGTGTTCCGCGGTCTGTATCGTGTATCGGACGGCGGCGAAGTGATACCGGCAATGGCGGAGAGCGCCGAGGTGAGCAGCGACGGGCTGGTGTGGAAGTTCAGGCTCTCGGAGAACGTGAAGTGGTACGGAAGCGACGGTTTCACCGCCGATTGTACCGCCGAGGATTTTGTGTTCGGCTTTCAGCGGCTCGTGAACCCTGCTTTGCGCTCGACACGCGCGAAGGAGTACTACTGCATTAAGAACGCCGAGCAGATAAACAAGGGGATAATAAAGGACCTCACCGCGCTCGGAGTTGAGGCGACGGATAAGTACGAACTCACTATTACCCTCACCGAACCGCGCACCGACATTGAGAGCCTGCTTGCGGCGGCACCCGCGATGCCCTGTAATCGTGAGTTCTACGAGCGTACAGAGGGTCAGTACGGACTGGTCGGAGAGTGCGTCGGCTCGAACGGCGCGTTTTATGTCGGAAAATGGCATTACGACAGGTGGATGAAGGACGGCAACTTCATCGACCTGCGGCGAAACGACCTTAACGCGGAAGCCCTCGGCACGGCGGCTAAGGGAGTGAAGCTACTTATAAACGCGGACGGGTACGAAAGCTTTCTGAACGGCACGACCGACCTGTACCGCACATCCGACCCGGACGAGATATTCCGTCTGTCGGGACGGTACGACTGCGACACGTTCTCCGACGGCGTCTGGGGAGTGCTGTTCAACACGGAGGGCGTGTTTGAGAGCGCAGACTTTCGTATCGCGCTCGGCGGCTATGTGAGCGGGGAATTCGACGGCGACATCTACATCGCCGCAGACCGCATTATCCCCGACGGAGCCGCAATAGGCACGGTTACATACAGGAACGCCGCCGGACTTCCGATACGCGTGTCGTACAGCGAGGCGGAGCTGCTTGAACGCGGCACCCGGGCGATGCGGGAGCTTGAAGAAGGCGCTTTGTCGGGTATGAAGCTTCTTATTCCGGAGGGAACGGCGCTGCGGCAAAGCATAGGCGCTGTAATACAGCAGTGGCAGCGTAACTTCGGGGTTTACTGCACTATCTCGGAGCTTCCCGCCGCGGACTACATATCCGCTCTCGAAGCCGGGAGCTTCGGCGCGGCAATGGTGCGGCTCGGGGGAGGCGGCGGCGCGGTATCATACCTTACCTGCTTTTCCTCGGCATCTCCGAAGAACTACGGCGGTGTGAACAGCCCCAAGCTTGAGGACATACTCTCCGGCGCGCTCACAGCAAAGAGCGACACGACTGCGGCGGCGTACTGTCTCGAAGCGGAGCAGCTCGTGCTGGACAACTGCTGGTTTGCGCCGCTGTGCTTTGAGAAGGAGTACGTTTTCCGCGCTTCCGGCATTTCCGGTGTGGAATACGACCCGACCTGCGGGGGATATTACTTTGCTTACGGAAAAAAATGATACCATATAAAGGGAGAGAATGAAACTATGAACATATGTCTGCTCAACGACTCGTTTCCGCCCGTTATCGACGGAGTGGCAAATGCCGTTCTGAACTATGCGGAGGTACTTGACCGCACCGACGGCGTTAATGTCACGGTAGGAACGCCGGAATACCCGGACGCGGATTACAGCTCGTATCCGTACACCGTGATACCGTATCACAGCTACGACACGACCGCGATAATAAGCGGCTACCGTGCAGGAGATCCGTTTGAAATGAAGGCTGTGAACGCTATGAAAGATTTCGCGCCGGATATCATACATACGCACTGTCCTGTTTCATCGACGATCATGGCAAGGATACTTCGCAAAGAGACCGGCGCTCCGGTCATATTCACATACCACACGAAGTTCGATGTTGATATAGCAGCGGCAACAAAGTCTAAGCTTCTGCAGCGTGAGAGCATACACGCACTTGTCAGCAACATAAGCGCCTGTGACGAAGTATGGACGGTAAGCAGGGGCGCTGGCGAGAACCTTCGTTCTCTCGGCTACGAAGGCGAGTATATCGTAATGAACAACGGGGTGGACTTCGCCAAGGGAAGAGCGGATGACGTGGCGGTAATGTCAGCGACCGGCGAGTACGATCTTCCTGCGGGAGTGCCGATGTTCCTGTTCGTAGGGCGCATAATGAAGTACAAGGGTTTACCGCTGATACTTGACGCGCTGAAGCTGCTTGCCGATGACGGTAAGGATTTCCGTATGGTATTTGTGGGTTCCGGAAGAGACGCGGACGAGCTTAAAGCTACGGTGCGGGACTATGGGATAACGCTGTATGAGCGCACCGAAGACGGCATAGTTAAAACCGTCGGGAGCCGCCATAACGGAGCTGTGATATTCACGGGTCCCGTTTATGACCGTAACGCTCTGCGGGCATGGAACACCCGCGCAGACCTGTTCCTGTTCCCGTCAACATACGACACCAACGGTATAGTGGTGCGCGAGGCAGCAGCCTGCGGGCTCGCGAGCGCGCTTATCGAGGGTTCCTGCGCCGCCGAGGGTATCACCGACGGCAGAAACGGTTACCTGATAAAGGAAACCTCCGAGGATATGCACAGACTGCTGTACGCTGTTTCGGAGAACATCTCTGATACCGCGCGTGTGGGGCAGAACGCTATGGACGAGATATACATATCATGGGAGGACAGTGTGAACGCCGCGTACAAACGCTATGGTGAGATCCTTGAAATGAAGGCTTCCGGAGATCTTGCCGAGCGCAGAAAGAGCGCTTCCGACCGTCTGCTCGATATGACGGCGGGGCTTATGAACGGCTTCTCATATGCCGCAGATGCCCGGCGGGGACTTTATGACAGCTTCCGCGAGAACCTTTACGGCATGAGGGAGAATATATCCGATGCGGAGAAGAGTATTTCAGAGAAGGCGGAGAACATGAAAAGCGCGATGCAGGGCTTTTCGGAGAATGTGAGAGAGGAGCTCAGAAGACTATGGAACAGCAGAAACCGCTGAGACAGTACAGCATAAGAGAGAACTATCGCCGTATGGTGTTCTATCAGATATGGGTGAGAAGCTTCTGTGACGGCAACGGCGACGGGATAGGCGACCTGTACGGTGTTTACGATAAGCTTGAATACATACGTTCGCTCGGAGCAGACGCGATATGGTTGTGCCCGGTGTACCCCTCGCCGAACGCCGACTATGGATACGACATTTCCGATTATAAAAGCATACACCCGGATTTCGGAGATTTAGAGCAGTTCAAAAAGGTGCTCGACCGCACTCACAGTCTCGGCATGAAGCTTATAATGGATCTTGTCGTGAACCACACCTCCGACGAGCATCCGTGGTTCAGGGAGAGCCGTAAGGGAGAGGACAACCCGTACAGCGATTACTATATCTGGCGTGACAAGCCGAATAACTGGGATTCGCTGTTTGAGGGCAAGGCGTGGGAGTATGACGAGGTGCGCGGGCAATACTATCTTCACATATTCTCGAAGAAACAGCCCGACCTCAACATGGACAATCCGAAGGTACGCGAGGAAGTCAAGAGCATCATGCGCTTCTGGCTGGATATGGGAGTTGACGGCTTCCGCGAGGACGTGATAAACTTCATATCCAAGAAGGAAGGACTTCCGGACGGGCTCCCGTTCATTCCCGCAGTCAACGGAATGTTCGCGTACAAGGACGGACCGCACATACACGAGTATCTGTCGGAGTTCAGAAAGGTCTGCGAGGAATACGACTGCATACAGATAGGCGAAGGACCGATGACCACCGTGAAAACGGCTCTTATGTACCTCACCGGTCGGCACCACTCTCTTGATATGATGTTTTCCTTCGATCACATGATGGCGGACTGCTTTTTCACCGAGTACATACATCAGCCGTTCAGCCTGAAAAAGCTGAAAAAGGCGTTCTCAAAGTGGCAGTATTCGCTCAACGGGCGGGCATGGAACACGCTGTATCTTGAAAACCACGACCACCCGCGTATCATAAGCCGCTACGGGAGCGAGAAGTTTCGCCGTGAGAGCGGCACTATGCTTGCGGTATGCTATATGTTCCAGCAGGGCTCGGTATTCATATACCAGGGTCAGGAGATCGGTATGACGAACATACGTCTGCGGGATATCAACGAATACAAGGACATCTCCAGCAAGACGAATTTTAATAAGTACCACCTCAAGGATTCCTTCGAGGATCGTATGCGTCGGATACACCGTTCAAGCCGCGATTCCTCGCGCACCCCGATGCAGTGGAGCGGGGCGAGGTATGCGGGATTCTCACAGGTCAAGCCGTGGTTCACGGTAAACCCGAACTATAAGCGCGTCAATGTTGCCGATGAGGAAAACGACCGTGACAGCATCCTGAACTTTTATCGAAGGTGCGTGGCTCTCAAAAAAC
>JAFZOA010000455.1 GCA_017550775.1 Ruminiclostridium sp.
AAAAATGTGAAAAAAAAGTGAAATATACAATAATCATTGCTTTTTTATCTGATTTATGATATACTTTAGCAGTGCCGCACATTCCATGTGCAGCAGACATACGGATCATTTCATAACAAGGAGGAAAATGTATGAAGTATGACATCAAAGAGGTGTCCTCGCGACTCAGAGCCACGAGAGAATCCCTCGAAATCTCAACAAAGGATATGGCGGCTTCCGCACGAATTACGGAGCAGGAATACATTGCGTACGAAAACGGCGAAAAAGACCTTTCCCTGTCTGTGCTCAATGCCTGCGCAGAAGCTATGGGTATCGAGATGATCGAGCTTCTTACCGGCTCCTCCCCTACCCTTGCGACATACTCGCTCGTGAGAAAGGGCGAGGGACTTCCTATAGAAAGACGTATCGGCTTTACCTATCAGCACATGGCTTACCTCTTCAAGAACAAGAAGATCGAGCCTATCATGGTACACGCGCCCTACGAACCCGACCTCAGCAAGCCTATCGCGATGTCCGTACATGAGGGACAGGAAATGAACTTCATCGTCAAGGGCAAAATGAAGTTCGTCATCAACAACAATACAGAGATACTCAATGAGGGCGACTGCATATACTTCAACAGCTCAAACCCTCACGGAATGATAGCGCTCGAAGGAGACTGCGACTTTCTCGCAATACTGATCTGAATTCCTGACATAATGGGGGACGGCATGAGAGATTATATTGACCGGATGCGCAAAAAAAGGCGAAAAAAAATTCTGGTACTTTTTGTCTTAGGGTCTATATGCACTTTTTTGATCACATCTCTTATCATTATCTTAGGTTTCAAAAGAAGCATTGAAGGAAAAGGTCTTTTCTTCTGTCTTATGACTATACTAATTGACCTTGCTTTTTTCCGCACTCTCTTTACCGCTCCGATAACAATATTCAGATCCGATATCAGAAAGCTCGGCGATCCGGACAGAATAACGGAAATGCTTGACGGGGAACCTCGCGTCAGACTCGGGGAGTTTGAGATGATATATGGTATCGATCACATCGCGATACTCTCGGAAGACATCTGCCGCGTGTTTGAAACATCAAGGATAGAGGCAGTCTCACCGGTAAACACAACGCGCGGAGAAGAGATACAGATATACCTTAAGAATAAACTCAGACCTGTTTCCGTAGTTTTCATGAGCAGCGCTGACAGAAACGGGTTCTGCGCCGAACTTGCATCAAGATACTTCATTGAAGACAACAACATATTCTTTGACAGAGACAGAGTTTTCACTATAATTTTCCTCGGCTCGGCTCCGTTCACTCTTGTGGTATGTTATATCATTGCTCAGCTTTTCGCTTACGGTACGCTAACACCTACCGAATTACTCACGGGACTGCTCGCCGCGGTTTATCTTCCGGTACTGATATGGCTCGCCGATCGTTTTTCAAGAACGGACAAAACGAAATACGAGGAAAACAAACTCAAAAAATCACAAAAACACAAAAAATAAAGATCATGTACGATCAGCAGAAAGGACATACTATCAAAATGGAACAGGTAAAAGACTACTATAAACGGTTCGTGAAGGAAGGCTATGACGAGAACGGCATACTCAACAAGTTCGAGATCACCGCGCCGGACAACTATAACTTCGGCTACGACATCATCGACAAGTTCGGTGAGATCGACCCCGACAGACCCGCGCTCCTTCACGTTGACCTCCAGGAGAACGTCACCCGCTTCTCGTATAAGCAGCTTTCCGAGCTCTCCACACAGGCGGCTAACCTCTTCGCCTCAAAGGGCATAAAGAAGGGCGACAAGGTGATGCTCGTACTCAAGCGCAACTATCAGTTCTGGTATGCGATCATCGGACTTATCAAGCTCGGCGCGGTAGTTATTCCTGCGACTCATCTGCTTACCACCCATGACTTTACCTACCGCTTCAAGAGTGCCGGTGTAAAGGGAGTTGTTGCTACCGGTCATAACCCCGACATAGAAAAGTACATCGACGAGGCTGAAGAGGAGCTCGGCATAAAGCTCGAAAAATTCATAGCGAACGGCGAGCGCGAGGGCTGGACAAACTTCGACGAGGAAATAAAGAACCAGCCGACCACTATGGAGCGCGTCCCGACACTCAGCACCGAGATGATGCTGATATACTTCTCTTCCGGCACCTCCGGCTATCCGAAAATGGCATCGCACTGTCACAAATATGCACTCTGGCACATTCAGACCGCGCTCTGGCAGAACGTTCAGCCGGACGGGCTCCACCTTACGATCTCCGACACAGGCTGGGGTAAGGCTGCATGGGGCAAGCTCTACGGACAGATGTCGCTCGGTGCCTGCGTATTCGTGTACGACTTCGACCGCTTTGTACCCGCCGACGTTCTCCGCATCATCCAGGACTTCAGGATCACCTCGCTTTGCGCGCCGCCCACCATGTACCGCTTCTTCATCAAAGAAGGCCTCAAGGATTACGACCTTTCAAACCTTAAATACAGCTGTATTGCCGGTGAAGCTCTCAACCCCGAGGTATTCAACCGCTGGCTCGAATTTACCGGGCTCAAGCTCATGGAGGCGTTCGGTCAGACCGAAACTACCGCCGTGCTCGCAAACCTTCCCGGGATGACCCCCAAGCCCGGCTCAATGGGCAAGCCTACCCCGCTCTATAACGTTGATCTCGTGGACGACAACGGCAATACAGTTCCTGTCGGTGAGACCGGAGAGATCGTGGTAAAGGGCGAGCCCGGAACGGAAGGACTTTTCCTCAGTTACTACAGAGACGAGGAGAAGACCAAGGCTGCATGGCACGACGGGCTTTACCACACCGGAGATACCGCGTGGCGCGACGAGGACGGCTACTACTGGTATGTCGGAAGAAACGACGATATCATCAAATCGAGCGGCTACCGTATAGGTCCGTTCGAGATAGAGAGCGTGCTTATTCAGCACCCGTCAGTGCTGGAATGCGCGGTGACCGGCGCTCCCGACCCGAACGGTGTGCGCGGCATACTCGTAAAGGCTACGATAGTGCTCGCAAAGGGATATACCGCAAGTGACGAGCTTGCAAAGGAGCTTCAGACTTACGTCAAGAAGAACACCGCGCCGTACAAATATCCGCGTCTCATAGAGTTCGTAGACGAGCTCCCCAAAACGATAAGCGGCAAGATAAAGCACAACACGATCAGAGAGAACGACAGCAAAAAATCGTAAATAACCGGTAATTATATCGGATAAAACACTGAAATACAAAGGAGGAATCACTATGATCAGATTTGCAACAACAGAAGACATTGATATCCTTGACAAGAACGACAAGAATATCGACAGACAGGAGCTCCTTAACCTCATCGGGCTGAAACGTGTGTATATAATGGAGGAAGACGGCAAATTCATCGGCTGGCTCAGATACAACCTGTTCTGGGACAACACTCCGTTCATGAACATGATATGCCTGAACGACGACAGCCGCGGAAAGGGCTTCGGACGCAAGTTCGTTGACTTCTGGGAGGACGAGATGCGTAAGCTCGGCTACAAGCAAGTTCTTACCAGCACTGCTTCGGACGAGTTCGCACAGCATTTCTACATCAAGCTCGGATATAGCTCAATAGGCGGTTTTCTCCCGGTAGGTCAGCCGTTTGAGATCATTCTTTCCAAGAACCTCTGATACATCTCCCGTCACCTTACCCTGTCAAGAAAGTACCTTGGCATACCGGCAAAGACTTGTACGGCTTCCGGCTCGCTCTCATCACGGGCAAGCATTGCGGCGAGCGACCGTCCGATAAGCTCTCCGCTGTATGTCGCCTGCTCTATGGAGTTTCCGTGTGATCCGACCTCGATCAGCAGCGCTCCGGGTGAGACCTGTTGATTGTACTGACAGTACTGAAACAGTATCGGGCGGGTTAGCGTCGGAAACAGGCTTTCCATGCTTTGCTGGAGCTCAGATGCAAACCTCAGATTATCAAAGAACCCCGGGACTCCGTATGTCCCGTCGTCTGCCGCGCAGATCAGCATGACCTGCGCGGCTTTTTTGCCGTCGATCATGGTCACTGCACTTACTCTGGAGCCGTCGCTGTATTCGATCGCGTCCCGGTGTATGTCGAGCACGATCTTTATCGACGGGTAACGCTCCATTTCGGTAAGAGTAGTTCCGAGACTTCGGGAATATGCTCCGCTGTACACCGCGTCATGGACTGTGCAGTCGTGTATGACCGATATCCCCGCTTCCGCGAGCTGCTCGGCTATCGCATCCCCGACTGCCACAACGCTGTAATCGGGGTCGAACGACCGGCTTGTGTAGCGTTCATCATACCAATCCTTTGTGTACGGCTCGTAGCTTTCGGTGGTGTGGGTATGTATTATAAGCACCTGAGGCTCGTCCGAGAACAGCGTCACTCCCGTTACGGAGTCCTTCCCAAGCTCATATCTTACAGTCTCGTCGGGAATGTCGGTACAGTTGCGAAGCTGTCCGCCGCCCGGAAGATCGGTGTACTCCGGACCGTTTGCCTTGCCGAAGGTCTCCTCGTAAATATGCCCGCTATGGAGAGTGAACAGCGTGAGATCTTCGGTCTCGTCGCTCAGATTTACAGTTGTCAGGTATTTCCCGGGAAAGTCTGACGTTGATTCCACAGTCTCGGTGTTCACATTCTCCGCAACCGTAACATTTTCTGTCACAAATTTCGGATCATCCTGTTCCTGCGTGCTCACTTCCGGAACAAGCTGTTCGCTTTCTGCTTTATGGCTGATTTCCAGAAGCACCGGTTCGTCTTCGTTCATATTCTCAATGCCACAGTACCGAAGTTCATAATCTTCATCAGAGCCTATCGTACCGTACATTCCCATTAATGACGGTAACATAACTGCCCCGAACCCACAGGCAGTTATCAGCAGCGGAACAGCAGCTTTCATAAGCCTGCGCCTTACAGAAGTCCGTATTACCAGCATTTTTCATCATCCTTTACCCGTGTACTTTTCTCATAACATTGTATTCGGGTATGTCCGGGATTATTACTGCGCGTTGGTAAGATTATTATAATAGTATAAGCTCTCTCAGTTCCTCTCCGCTCAGCGAAGGGTTCAGCGCTCCACTCACCGCTTCTCCTATCGTTCTCGAAAGAGCTGCGACCGAAACGTCTATACTGCGAGGAGTTACCATAAGGCCATGCCCGTTGACATCACCTACAATGCTGTCAAGATCGGTCACTGTCGGCACACCCACCGCTATAACCGGCACTCCCACAGTTTCGAGATCGAGCGCCTTCCGGTCATTCCCGACACCGCTTCCAGGTGCTATACCGGTATCGGTGATCTGAATTGTCGTGCATAGGCGCTCAATACCGGAACAAGCGAGACTGTCGATCGCAACAACGAAGTTTGCATGAACATGACGAACTATGCATGAAACCCGGCTGCTGCTTTCGAGACCGGTCTTTCCTGTTACACCGGCTTCAAGAACATATACCCGACGCATACCGAGCTCCGTAAAGTCATTGTTCGCGGACAGATGTGCGGTTGCCGGGATATGTGCGAGCGCCTTGACACCGAGACTGTCCGAGCAGATGTTCCCGTTGCCGAGTCCGACTACCAACGCATCTCCCGGCAGGAACAGTTCCCCGAGCAGAGCGGTAAGACATCGCTTCACATCTCCCTCACCGGTAAACACGGTCAGATACCTACCTTTTCTCAGCCCGTGCTTGGCCGAGATACAGTTATCTACCGTGATGTCGGTGTACCTTGTCCCGAACAGGATTTTTTCGCTTACAGCGCCTTGTAATGTCGTGTCACGGAGCAGTGCGCTTTCATAAATAAGATCGGTTCTTTTCATTATTTCACCTTTTTTAAAATTTTTTTGAAAAAACTATTGCATTTTCCGAAAAGCTGTGATATAATATGATGTATTGTAAATTACACTATGTTTAAGGAGGTGCAAAAAAGTGCCGAATATCAAATCCGCAAAGAAGAGAGTTCTTGTCGCAAAGGTAAGAAACGATCGCAACAAGGCTGCAAAGACCGAGTTAAAAACAATAATCAAGAAGGCAAGAGCGGAAGGTGCAGGAGCTGACGCTGTCAAGGCTGCCGACATCGCCCTCGATAAAGCCGCAGGCAAGGGCTATATTCATAAGAATAAGGCTGCAAGACTTAAGTCCAGACTTGCAAAGAAAGTAACCGCTTAAATAGTTAACGGATACACGCAGACACCTAAAAAGGTGTCTGTTTCTTTTTGTGCCAGAACGACTGTTCTTGTTGTGTCAAAATAATGAATATCATTTTAAATGCGGCTTCGTTACGCTTTATTATGTGCGTTTTATCACATTGTATGAACGACAAAAAAATTTTTCTATACATCTTGACAAATTCGCTCAAACGCAATATAATATATATTGTCGCATAATTTATATGCTACCACTATATCTTGTGCATGTGATACAGAAGGAGATGCTCAGATGATAACCAAGATCCGTAAGCGTGACGGACGAACCACCGCATTCAACGTACAGAAGATAGCCGATGCCATATTCAAGGCTGCTGCGACAGTCGGAGGAAAAGACTATAACTCCGCACTTGCTCTCGCCGAAGAGGTCTGTCGTATACTTGAGACTGAGGAGACC
>JAFZOA010000456.1 GCA_017550775.1 Ruminiclostridium sp.
ACAAGCGGGTGTTCTTCTTCGAGGAGGGCATACGAAGCGGTGGCGTAGCCGAGAAGTTCATGTGCAGGCTGTATGAGCGCGGCTTTACCGGAAAATACAGCATAACCGCACCGACAGCTCCCGCACCCTGCGCGGACGTTGAATCGCAGCTTGCGGATGCCGGGCTTGACCGCGAGAGCATGATAAAGGCTGTCAAAGGTCTATGATACGGAGCCGCGGACAATGAAAAAACGACTTGACATTCTGCTTACGGAAAAAGGGCTCGCCAAGAGCCGCACCGCCGCCGCGCAGCTCATAAAAGAGGGAAGCGTGACGGTGAACGGCGTTATCGTGCGCAAACCGTCGGAGCAGTACGACGACACCGCGGAGCTTGCCGTAGCGGAAAACAGCGCCCTCACGCGGTACGTCGGGCGCGGCGGGCTCAAGCTTGAGACTGCGATAAGAGAGTTTGGCATATCCCCCCGTGACCGGGTGTGCCTTGACATTGGCGCGTCCACCGGCGGGTTCACCGACTGTATGCTGCAAAACGGTGCCCGGAAGGTATATGCGGTTGATGTCGGCACAGACCAGCTCGACCCGAAGCTTCGCGCGGACAGCCGGGTAGTCTCTCTCGAAAACACCGATATCCGCTCTGCGGACGATACCCTGATACCGGAGAAAATCGGCTTCATCACGGCAGACGTGTCGTTCATCTCCCTGAAGGCGGTGCTCCCGGAGCTAAGACGTTTCGCGGAGAGCGGCGCGGTCGGTACGGTGCTGATAAAGCCGCAGTTCGAGCTCGGACGGGTGAAGCTCGGCAAGAGCGGAGTTGTAAAGGATCCGAAGCTGCACGAGCGGGTGGTCGCAGATATAACAGCGTTCGCGGCTGCACTCGGTTTCACGGAGATACGCACAGTCCCCTCCGGCATAACCGGTGGCGACGGGAACAGGGAATTTCTGATGACATTTATCATACAGTAGGAAAGGAAACTTGACATGAAGATATATGTCTGTCCATGCGTCAGCAAGGAAAAGAGCATGGCGGCGCTTCCGCAGGTAATATCCGTGCTGCGGGGGAACGGGATAACTCCGGTGCTCAACGAGAAGGTGCGGGAGCTGTACAACGACGACAGTGCAGAATACTGCGACTGCGGCGACCTTATCCCGGAGTGCGACATGGTGCTTACCGTGGGCGGCGACGGAATGATACTCAAATGGGGCAAACGCGCGGCGCTTGTTGACAAGCCGCTTGTGGGCATCAACACGGGGCGGCTCGGATTTATGACCGCGATAGACGCGAACGAGCTTGAAAAGCTCTCGGCGCTCGCAGAAGGGACATATACACTCAGCCGCAGAATGATGATGACCGTGCGGCGTGGGAACGACAGCTTCACCTCGCTCAATGATGTGGTGCTGTTCAAGGACGTGAACTCGAAGCTCCCGGAATTTACCGTGCGGATAAACGGTGTCAAGGTGACTAAGGTACGGGCGGACGGACTGATATTCAGCACACCGACCGGCTCTACCGCTTATGCGCTCTCGGCGGGCGGCTCGATAATCGAACCCTCTGTTGAGTGCATACAGCTTACCCCGCTGTGTGCGCACACGCTCCTTAACCGCCCGATGATATTCAGCGGCAATGACACGGTCTCAGTGAGCTACGCCGCCTATGAGGGAAGCCGAGTGAATATGAGCATTGACGGCAGGAGCGGTATCGAGCTCAGCCCGGACG
>JAFZOA010000457.1 GCA_017550775.1 Ruminiclostridium sp.
ACAGGCTGTACCTCTTCCGGAAGCATGAAGATTGCCGACAAGCTTGAAGAGGTCATCAAGAGCAAGGGTATCGCCCATCATGTCAAAGTAGTCAGAACCGGCTGCTTCGGTCTTTGCGCTCTGGGTCCCATCATGATAGTTTATCCCGAGGGAACATTCTATTCCATGATGAGCGAAGAGCATATAGAAAAAATAGTTGAAGAGCATCTTATCAACGACCGTATCGTTGAAGAGTACGTTTATGAGGAGACCAAGACTCCCGATGGTATCATCGCATTCAACGAGACAGGCTTCTATAAGAAGCAGAACCGTGTTGCTCTGCGCAACTGCGGTGTCATCAATCCCGAAAATATCGACGATTATATCGAACACGACGGATACAAGGCTATCCAGAAGGTACTTAAGGAAATGTCCCCGCAGGACGTTATCGACGTTATACTCAAGTCCGGTCTCCGCGGACGCGGCGGCGCAGGCTTCCCCACAGGAAGAAAATGGCAGCTCGCACGCGACCTCGTCAAGGACGCTGACCAGAAGTATGTATGCTGCAACGCCGACGAAGGCGACCCGGGCGCATTCATGGACCGTTCCGTTCTTGAAGGCGATCCCCACGCTATCATCGAGGCTATGACCATAGCCGGCTACGCAGTAGGCGCTACACAGGGTTATGTTTACGTTCGTGCTGAGTATCCTATCGCAGTTCACAGACTCCAGGTCGCTATCGACCAGGCAAGAGAGCGCGGAATGCTCGGTAAGAAGCTGTTCGGCTCCGACTTCGACTTCAACCTCGATATCCGTCTCGGCGCGGGCGCTTTCGTCTGCGGTGAGGAGACCGCTCTTATGACCTCTATCGAGTGTAAGCGTGGTGAGCCCAGACCCCGTCCTCCGTTCCCGGCTGAAAAGGGTCTGTTCCAGAAGCCTACCGTACTCAACAACGTTGAGACCTATGCAAATGTCCCCCAGATAATCCTTAAGGGCGCAGACTGGTTCGCTTCAATGGGTACCTAAAAGTCCAAGGGTACAAAGGTATTCGCTCTCGGCGGAAAGATCCACAACACAGGACTTGTTGAGATACCTATGGGTACAACTCTCCGTGAGATCGTATTCGAGATCGGCGGCGGTATCCCGAACGGCAAGAAGTTCAAAGCTGCTCAGACCGGCGGTCCTTCCGGCGGATGCATCCCCGCAGAGCACCTCGACGTTCCGATCGACTACGATAACCTCATCGCTATCGGCTCCATGATGGGCTCCGGCGGACTTATCGTTATGGACGAAGACAACTGTATGGTCGATATCGCGAAGTTCTTCCTCGAATTCACCGTTGACGAGTCCTGCGGTAAGTGCACACCCTGCCGTATCGGTACAAAGCGTCTTTATGAGATGCTCGAAAAGATCACGAGCGGTAATGGCACTATGGAAGACCTCGACAAGATGGAAAAGCTTTGCCACTACATCAAGAACAACTCTCTCTGCGGTCTCGGTCAGACTGCTCCTAACCCTGTACTTTCCACCCTTCGTTACTTCAAGGACGAGTACATAGCTCATATCCAGGACAAGAAGTGTCCCGCAGGCGTATGTAGAGATCTCCTTTCCTTCTCTATCGACAAGGAAAAATGTATCGGCTGCGGAATGTGTGCTAAGCAGTGTCCCGCAAATGCGATCTTCAAGACCGATTATGTTGCGGAAGGACACAAGCTCCCGTCGCTTGAGATCGACACAGCTAAGTGCGTAAAGTGCGGCGCTTGTATGGCACAGTGTAAGTTCAAGGCTATAAGCAAGAAATAATCAGGAAAGGAACAGTAATATAATGGTTAATATTAAAATTAACGGCGTAGACGTTTCCGTTGAAGAGGGTACTACCATACTGAAAGCCTGTCGTGATAACGGTGTGCGGATCCCTACGCTTTGCTGGCTCAAGGATATAAACGAGATCGGCGCCTGCCGTATCTGCGTTGTTGAGATGACGGGCGCAAGAAGCCTTGTTGCGGCCTGCGTTTACCCGATATCCAAGTTCGACGAGGGCAAGAACATTCTTACTCATTCTCCCGCTGTTCTCGAAAGCAGAAGAATGACCCTCCAGCTCCTTCTTTCCAACCACGACAGAAAGTGCCTTTCGTGCGCAAGAAGCGGTCAGTGCGAGCTTCAGGCTCTCTGCCGCGAGCTCGGCGTTGACGATGAGCTCCTGTTCGAGGGTGAGAAGAACCACTACGAGATCGACACAAGCGCGGCTCATATGTACCGCGACAACAACAAGTGCATCAACTGCCGCAGATGTGTGGCAGCTTGCGGCGTAACTCAGGGCATCGGTGTTATCGGCGCTAACAACCGCGGCTTCAAGACCTCTATCGGCTGCGCGTTTGAAATGGATCTTGCAGATACAGCCTGCGTTTCCTGCGGTCAGTGTATCGCAGTCTGCCCGACCGGCGCTCTCTCCGAGAAGGATGATACCGATAAAGTATGGGCTGCTATCAACGATCCGGAGAAGATCGTTGTTGTACAGACAGCTCCCGCTGTACGTGCTTCCCTCGGCGAAGCTTTCGGATATCCCATGGGTACAAACGTACAGGGCAAGCTTGCTGCTTCCCTCAGGAAGCTCGGCTTTGACCACGTATTCGACACCGACTTCGGTGCTGACCTCACTATCATGGAGGAGTCCAACGAGCTGCTCCAGAGAATACAGAACAAGGGTGTTCTCCCGATGATAACCTCCTGCTCGCCCGGCTGGGTAAGATTCTGCGAGGCTTACTATCCCGAGATGATCCCGAACCTGTCTACCTGCAAATCGCCGCAGCAGATGGCCGGCGCTATGATCAAGACTTACTGGGCTGAAAAGAACGGTATCGATCCCAAGAAGATCGTTTCCGTATCGGTAATGCCGTGTACAGCCAAGAAGTTCGAGATCGGCAGAGACGATCAGTCCGCAGCGGGTGTTGCCGACGTTGATATCTCTATCACCACAAGAGAGCTCGTTAAGATGATAAACCGTGCAGGTATCCGCTTCACAGAGCTTCCCGACGAGGAGTTTGAAGTTCCTATGTCCAGCGGCTCCGGCGCAGCTGTTATCTTCGGCGCTACCGGCGGTGTTATGGAAGCAGCTCTCAGAACTGCCGTATGGAAGCTTACCGGCGAAAAGAACGACAGCCCCGTTGAGTTCAAGGAAGTCCGCGGTGTTCAGGGCGTTAAGTTTGCCGAGTACGAAGCGGGCGGCGTAAAGGTCAAGGTAGCTGTTGCTTCCGGCCTTGCGAACGCAAGAGACCTTCTCGAAAAGGTAAAGAGCGGTGAAGTCGATGTTCAGTTTATCGAGATCATGGCTTGCCCGGGCGGCTGTGTAAACGGCGGCGGTCAGGTAATCGTAAAGGCTGATGTCCGCAACTTCGTTGATATCCGTGCAGAGCGCGCAAAGGCACTCTACGGTCTTGACGAAGCGAACAAGATCAGAAAGTCTCACGAGACAGACGATATCAAGTCCGTTTATGACTACCTCGGCGAAATAGGCGGTCATAAGGCTCACGAGTATCTGCATACCTCTTACAAGGCATCGGGTCTCAGAAAGTAATCTGATATTAATTCTACAGCCCTCACAGAAATGTGGGGGCTGTGTCATGTAACAAACCCCCGCCGTCAAGGTGGGGGTTCGTTATCATTCAGATATATAGTCCGATGTACTCTTTCAGTATATCGTTGTGGTTGAATATCGGTATCGCTCCGTCTTCGAGAAAGCCTATAACTCCCTCGTACACAGGGTCGAAGATATCCGGCGGCGGGATGCAGAACACGTCACGGTTCTCATCGACCGCGTATGAGCCGGTGATGAGAGTTCCGCTGTTTGCGGCAGCCTGAAAGATCGCCGTACCACGCGTAAGCCCTGCCATAATGCGGTTGCGCGGGTTGAAATACTCCTTGGTGGGTTCGGTGCCGGGGAAAAGTTCAGAGATCACTGCTCCGCCCTTGGAGGCCATTCTCTCGCGAAGCTCCATTGAACCGCGCGGATAGTCGATGTCTATACCGCAGCCGAGAACTCCGACAGTCTTTATCCCGTTCGCGACGCAGGTACGGTGAACGCATTGGTCAACTCCTATCGCCATGCCGCTGACCAGCGTGATACCGAGCTTTCCTACATCGCGGCATATCCGGGAGCAAAGATTGGTGATGTACGGCGTGGGGTGCCGGGAGCCTATGAACGTGAGACTGAGGTCGTCGAGACAGGATAGATCTCCGCGGTAGAACAATACACAGGGCGGGTCGTAAATCTCGGCGAGAAGCTTCGGGTACTCCGCACTTCCGAGCGAGCATATACCGATACCCTGTTTTTCGCAGTATTCTATCAGGCTGTCTGTCCTTTCAATGTTGACATATCCGACCATCTGACGCTCATTATGTTCGAGAACAGAGTGATCTCCACCCTGTATAGCTTCATATGCAAGCTTCGGCGAGCCGTACTTCGCGGTGACCTTATGTATCTTCGGGTTCGCGATACCGAATACCTGTGTAAGCCAGATATTGTATCTGTCCATGTTTTCTTTCATAGATCACACTCCCAGAGTTTAATGCAAGTATATTTTATCATATTTCCGCGCAATAATCAATAGAATGTCGAAATTTTGTATAGTGTTCAAGCCGTCACACATAGAATGATAATGTGTCGCCCGCAGAACAGGGCGTATTACGGAACAGGGGGACTATACGATGATCGACGAACTATTCATGACGGCACTGAGGAGCCTTTTTGTCTTCGCGCTGCATCTCGACGGTATAAGCTATCCGCGCAGGCTCAGTAAAAGGGAAGAGGAGGAGCTTACCGCCAAAGCCGCTCTCGGCGACAGAAAGGCCCGCAACAAGCTGATCGAGCATAACATGAGACTGGTGGCGTACATCGTCAACAAGCATTACAGCGAGTACCGCGATGCCGAGGATCTTGTCTCGGTCGGTACGATCGGTCTGATACGCGCGGCGGAGACCTTTGACCCGTCCAAGGATATAAGCTTTTCGACCTACGCGAGCACCTGCATACAGAACCAGATCAAGATGTACTTCCGAAAGAACAAGCACCGAAGCTCGGAGGTGTTCCTGAACGATCCGATAGATACCGACAAGAACGGTAACGAGATCACCATGGCTGATATTTTCAGCGACGACGTGTGCGTTGACGACGAGGTTGACCTGATGATCGACACCGAGAAGCTTTACCGCCTTGTAAACAGCGTTCTCGACGAGCGCGAGAGGGATATAATCATCCGCAGATACGGGCTTGCCGTGAACGGAAAAGCCGTCCGGCCGTACACCCAGCGCGAGGTGGCGGATTATCTCGGAATATCACGCTCGTATGTGTCGAGGATAGAAAAGCGCGCAATAGACAAGCTTCGTGAGGAGTTTGAAAAGAATGAGACGATCAAGTAATATTTTTTTCTAAAATTCGCCAAAAGTATTGATATTTTGTATAGAATGAGTTATAATGTACTATATATAGTTTATCATACTCACAGGGGGATTCTTTAAGCATGAAGGACTTAAAACTGTTGATCTCATCTCTTGTAACCTCGCAGTACAAGAATGATGAGCTGATAAGGTGCATCTCGGACATATTCTCCGATAACAAGGAAACCGCTATCAGGTCATATTGTCGGGTCTGCGAGATACTTCTGTGCGAAGGGAAATCCCTGTCGGATTACATATCCTCACTTACGGTAAGGGACGACAACGCGCTGTTCACCGAGTACCTTCGCACTCACTCCGAGCTGCTCCGGTACAACATCCGTCACGATTTCACGGTGCTCACCAGCCTGTCTAAGATCTCCTCCTATGAGTTTGTGGGTCTGCTCCGTGAGCGCTTCCAGATACCGGAGAACGTACCGTTCCCGATGTATGAGAACGGAAGCGCCGAGATAAGCTTCGAGGAAGCCGAGAAGTACATCGCACTTTACGGCTCGGCGTTCCTTGCGTACAACAAGGCGTTCATCTATGAGAATAACTGCTTGACGGGAATAGAGCATTTTGACAAGGTCAAGCTGTCCGATCTAAAGAACTATGAGCTCCAGCGCAATGCCGTTATCGAGAACACCCGCCGCTTCATAGAGGGCAAGCGGTACAGCAACGTCCTGCTGTACGGTGACAGGGGTACCGGTAAGTCCTGCACCGTAAAGGCGGTAGTGAACGAGTTCCAGGAGCTTCGTATCGTGCTTGTCCCGAAATCCTCGGTCCCGAAGCTGTATGATCTTTTTGAGCTCCTTCGCGGAAAGCCGCTGAAATTCATTCTTTTCCTCGACGATATCAGCTTTGAGGACGGAGACCCCGACTATGCTTTCTTCAAGCAGGTGCTTGAAGGCTCGGTAAGTGTTATGCCGTCAAACTGCGCTATCTATGCCACCACGAACCGCCGGCACATAATAAAGGAAACATCGGACGAGCACAGCAACGCCGACGCCCGGGACGAAAAGGCTTCACTCGCCGACCGGTTCGGTCTCTACATAACGTTCATGTCTCCCGACAAGCGGACGTATCTTGATATAGTGGAGAAGATCGCCGCCGACAGGAACATCGAAATGGACAGGGAAGAGCTTGCTCTGCTTGCAGAGCGCTTTGCCGTCCGTAAGGGAAACCGCTCTCCGCGCACTGCGAAGCAGTTCCTTGACTCTCTGGAGAAATAAACAAAGGTCAGAGTATATCAGTTATGAAAAAAAGAAATATCCGTTATCCGATAGTTTTATCCGCGCTGTTTATCTCCGCCGCGCTTCTGCTGTGCGGCTGTGACAGCAAGCCTGCGGAAAACGACGGTACGACTCCGGGGGAGATTACCGGGGTCACGGGAGAGCTGCTGCTGTCGGAAGACACGGTCACGGTGTCGGACTTTCCGGTCACGGTGAACGACGTTATCATACAAAGCTCCCCTAAAAAGGTCATTTGCCTTTCGAGCAGCCTTACAGAGATGATCTGCGAGCTCGGGTACGGCTCACGGCTAATCGGGCGGGGAAGCTACTGCGATTATCCCGACTCCGTGAAGCAGCTTACCGATTACGGAAAGCCGTCGTCCCCGAAGCTTGATGACATCAAAGCGGTCTCGCCGGATATCCTCATTACCGCGACATCAATCCCGAGCAAGGATATAACCGAGCTGTCGGAGCTCGGTATCACTGTGCTGTATATCCCGTCTCCGCGCTCCGTAGAGGAATACGGGAGGATATACTGTGCTCTCGGAATGGTGTTTGAGGGACTTTTTGAGGGCGAAGAAGCGGGAAACAAGGTGTTCCGCGGCATAAAGAGTACCCTTACCGGGAGCGGTATCAGCCTCGGAAGGTTCATATACGTAACCGAGGGCGGCGTTATCGCGGGCGGCGACACATTCGAGGGTTCGGTGCTGACGCTTTTCGGGGAGAACATAGCCGCCGACGCCTCCGGGTACTCCTTTGACAAGAGCCTGCTCAAAGAAAACCAGCCCGACACCGTGATACTAAACAAGGATGTGCCGGAAAGCGAGCTTACCTCGGACAGCATTCTTGGCTCACTCGATGCGGTAGTAAACGGGCGTGTCATAACGGTAAGCAATTCCTACTTTGAAAGCCCGTCGGGAAGGTTAACGGAGCTTCTCTCAGAGCTTAATGGGGAAAAGGAAGCTTCCGGGGAAACATGACCCGGAGAGTATGATCGAAATTTTGTCATTAATACAGAAAACAAAGGACGGAATATAAAAATATGGATAGTTTGTCATCGTTCTTAAAAACAAAATACGAGAACATTTCTTCTGTGCTGACGGCACGGTATGAGAAGGATGCAGAGAATGAGGATCCCGGAGCATACCGGTTACTTCAGAACCACATAGTTGAAAAGAACTCTGGGAGAGTCATCGTATTTTCGGTGTTTACGCTCATAGCTGCGGTGCTGGAGCTTATATTCGGCGTGAAGTCAACGCTCTGCACCATTGGCGGCGTATTGCTCATAGTCGATGCCGTGGTATGCTGCTGGCTGTGCGCGCGCACACTGTTCACACGCAATCCCGACCATGCGCAGCTTCGTCTGTTCACGGTCATCTTCTGGTTTGCGTTCACGCTCGGTATGCTGTTCGTATCTGTTGCAGAACAGAACGACGGGAGGTTCCCGTACTCGTTTCTTATCTTTATAGCCGCGGTTTTCTCGATACCGTTGGTAAAGCTACACGAGAGTGCGTTCTTCGCGGCTGTGATGTTCATTTATCCCGCAATTTACGGATCTCTGGAGGAAAAGGAGCTTATGTTCTTCATATCTGCTGCCGCCGTCACCATTTCGTATGTTTGGATCGCGGCTGTGGTTCGGTGCTGCTACGCAAACATCCGTATTGGCGAGCACAGACTTGAAATGACGGAGGAGAGATGCACCCAGATCGCGCGTAAGGACACGCTTACCGGCCTGCTGAACAAGGCGGGGCTGTCCGCGAAGTTTGCTGAACTGTCGGAACGCGGCGGGGAGAAGAAGATCTCCGTTATCCTGATAGACCTGGACAACTTCCGCGCGTACAATCACATTTACGGCTACGACGCGAGCGACAGCTGTCTGTACCGCGTATGCAACTGCATAAAGATCATAGCAAAGCAGTATACGCCGCTTGTATCCCGCTTCGGTGGTGACGATTTTGTTCTTATCCTGGAGAACATGGATGAGATCGAGACTGTAAAACTTGCAGAACAGCTTCGTCAGAGCGTCGAGCAAATGGCACAGCCATTCGGAAACGGAATAGTGACGGTATCTGTCGGTGTTTCCGGCTCAGCGCTGCTTAAAAGCAAGCAGACATATTCCGAGCTTCTGAATGAGGCGGACGACCAGCTTATCATTGCAAAGAACTGCGGGAAGAACTGTATAGGCTTCAAAGACCGTCCTTTCATTCACGACAAACGTCGTCCCGCAGGAGGCTCTGTAAAGTAATTGTCATAGTATGGTGAAAAGAACGATTATTTGAGTAAAATTTTGTTAAAATACCGATTGCTTTTTCCGACATATTTCGGTATAATATTTGTGTATGGTCAATCCCGTTTAGTAGCAATTATGCACAAAGAACACCTATATGCTTTGTATGTATTGCCCGAACGGACAGAATTTAAGAAAGTAGGAATTTGGTATGTACAATGATCTGATCGACTCAATCGGCTTCCTCGGAACTACGGACAGCGAAGTTGCCGCTGCCATGGCGGACGAGCTTAAGCGTCAGAAGCGCAACTTAGAGCTCATCGCGAGTGAGAATATCGTCTCTCCGGCTGTAATGGCTGCTATGGGAAGCGTGCTCACCAACAAGTACGCGGAAGGATACCCCGGAAAGCGCTACTACGGCGGCTGCGAGTACGTTGACGTGGTGGAGACTATCGCTATCGAGCGCGCAAAGAAGCTGTTCGGTGCGAACTTCGCCAATGTTCAGCCTCACTCCGGCGCACAGGCTAACACAGCCGTTTATTTCGCGCTGCTCCAGCCCGGCGATACCGTTCTCGGTATGAGCTTAGCCCACGGCGGACATCTCACCCACGGTTCACCCGTAAACATCTCCGGTAAATACTTCAACTTCGTTCCCTACGGTCTCAACGATGAGACGGGAATGCTGGACTACGATCAGGTCGAAGCACTCGCAAAGGAGCATAAGCCCAAGCTTATCGTCGCAGGTGCAAGCGCATACCCCAGAAAGATAGATTTCGAGAGACTTTCCGCTATTGCAAAGAGCGTCGGCGCTTACTTCATGGTAGATATGGCGCATATCGCAGGCCTTGTTGCAGCGGGTGAGCATCAGTCTCCCGTTCCGTACGCGGACATCGTTACTACTACCACCCATAAGACCCTTCGCGGTCCGAGAGGCGGTATGATCCTCACAAACGATGAGGAGCTCGCAAAGAAGATCAACAAGGCGATATTCCCCGGAACACAGGGTGGTCCGCTCATGCACGTTATCGCCGCTAAGGCTGTTTGCTTCGGCGAAGCGCTCAAGCCCGAGTTCAAGGAGTACGGAAAGCAGATCGTGAAGAACGCGTCCGTTCTTGCGTCGTCGCTGCTCGAAAAGGGCTTTGACCTTGTTTCCGGCGGTACGGACAACCACCTCATGCTGGTTGACCTGCGCCCGTTCGATATCACCGGCAAGGACCTCGAAACCAAGCTTGACGAAGTATATATCACCGTGAACAAGAACGCTATACCGAACGATCCTCAGAAGCCTGCGTTCACAAGCGGCGTGCGTATCGGCACTCCCGCGGTCACCACAAGAGGTCTTAAAGAGGACGACATGAGACAGATCGCCGAGTGCATCTACCTCACCGCAAAGGACTTTGACAATTCAAAGGACAAGATCAGAGAAATGGTAACCGCAATTTGCAAGAAGTACCCCCTGTACGAATAAGCCCCTTTGAAACGGAGGAAATTCCATGACTACAAAAGCAAGTCAGATTGTGCTAAACACTCAGGATTCGGTAGCTCCCATAGGCATAATCGCCATGAACGGAGCAAAGGAGCTCGGTGACAAGATCAACAACTACCTTGTCACATGGGCGCGGGACAGCGGTATCTCGGTCGATTCGTACATGATTGAAACGACCTGTCCGCGTTTCTCGTCGGGCGACGCTAAGGGACTCATCAAGGAGTCCATACGCGGTGATGACATCTACATCATCATCGACACCGGCAACTACAGCTGTACATACCCGCTCTTCGGAAGAGAGAACTGTATGTCCCCGGACGATCATTTCCAGGATCTCAAGAGAATTATCCAGGCTATGAGCGGTAAGGCTCACCGTATCAACGTTATCATGCCTCTTCTGTACGGCGGAAGACAGCACAGAAGAAACTACCGTGAGTCGCTTGACTGCGCGGTCGCACTCCAGGAGCTCGCGGCAATGTCGGTAGAGAACATAATCTGCTTCGACGCACACGACGCGAGAGTCTGCAATGCTATCCCGCTTACCGGCTTCGACAACGTAATGCCGACTTATCAGGTGCTCAAGACGCTGTTCAAGTCTATCGACAATCTCAACATCACTCCCGACACTTTCTCGGTAGTAAGCCCGGACGAGGGCGCTATGCACCGCAATATGTACTATGCGTCGGTGCTCGGCGTACCGCTCGGAATGTTCTACAAGCTCCGTGACTACTCCACCGTTGTCAACGGCCGCAATCCGATCGTTGCGCACGAATACCTCGGCAACTCGGTCGAGGGCAAGGACATCTTCATTGCCGACGACATCATTTCTTCCGGCGAGTCCATGCTTGATGTGGCTAAACAACTCAAAAACCGCAAGGCAAGACGTATCATAGGCTATGCGACCTACCCGATTTTCACGAACGGCGTTGAGAAGTTCGACAAGGCTGTCAAGGAAGGCGTTATCGACCATGTTCTCGGTACGAACCTTACATACAGACCGCCGGAGCTGCTTGAAAAGCCGTGGTTCCACGAGGTCGATGTTTCCAAGTACATAGCTTACTTCATCACTGCTCTCAACCATGACGTTTCTATCAGCAAGATAATCGACCCGCACAGCAAGATCAAGTCCCTGCTTCAGAAATACGGTGTCAAGGGCGGAGACAACATCTGATAAACATTCGTAATGCCGCACATTCGCTTGTGCGGCATTATTGCCATAAGGAGTAAGACCATGCCTTTAGCAGACAGCATTCGTCCCGGAACACTTGACGAGGTGGTCGGACAGCAGCATATCTTAGGACCGGGAAAGCCCCTGCGCAACATAATCGAACGCGGAAATATCCCCAACATGATCTTCTACGGCTCGTCGGGTATAGGCAAGACCACCGTTGCCAACATCATCGCCGAAGCCACAGAAATGCAGCTCTACCGGCTCAACGGAACTTCATGCTCGACCGCCGACATAAAGGAGATCATAGCATCCCGCGGGACTTTCGGGTATGGCAGGGACAAGGGGATACTGCTGTAGCTCGATGAGATCCAGTACCTCACCAAAAAGCAGCAGCAGAGCCTTCTCGAATACATCGAAAACGGCGATATAACACTAATCGCCTCCACCACCGAGAACCCGTACTTCTATGTCTATAACGCTATCCTCTCACGCTCTACCGTGTTCGAGTTCAAGCCGGTCGACAAGGAAGAAATTCTCCCGGCTCTGAAACGTGCATTTCGCATAGCCTGTGAGGAGAACGACCTTGACTATTCGTTCACCGACGAGGCGTTCGAGTACATCGCGGTCGGCTGTGGGGGAGATGTCCGAAAGGGCGTAAATACAGTTGAGCTTTGTCTGCTTGCGGCGAACAACGGAAAGATCGACCTCGACCTCGCAAAGCAGCTCACACAGAAAAGCGCCATGAAGTACGACAGGGCGGGGGATCAGCACTACGATATCCTGTCCGCGTTCCAGAAGTCCATACGCGGCTCGGACGAGAATGCGGCACTGCACTATCTCGCACGGCTTATCGCGGCGGACGATATGGCATCAATTTGCAGGCGGCTGCTCGTTATCGCCTGTGAGGACGTGGGGCTCGCGTACCCGAACGCTATCCCGATCGTAAAAGCCTGCGTGGACAGCGCGCTCCAGCTCGGATTCCCGGAAGCGAGAATACCACTTGCCGACGCGGTTGTGCTGCTCGCGACGGCTCCCAAGTCCAACAGCGCGTACATGGCTATAAACATGGCTCTGAAGGACGTGGAGCAGGGCAATACCGGCGATTTCCCGCGGCATCTCCAGAATGTACACTGTGACGGAGAGGGTGCCGAAGTAAAGGGACAGCATTATCTGTACCCGCACGACTACCCGAACCACTATGTCGAGCAGCAGTACCTTCCCGACGAGATAAAGGACAAGGTATATTACAAGTTCGGCGACAACAAGTTTGAACAGGCGGCGTATGAATACCGCAGAAAGATCAGGGGCGGGAAGTGAAATCGGTGACGATAAGCTTTTCCGAACCCTCTGTCGAATATTTCCAGCAGTCTAAGCTGCCCGATGTGATGTAATACTCAATGTCGGACGGCTTTTCTTTTGCGGAGCTCTCAAATGTATCGACTATTATCAGCTTGATCTTCATTTTGTCGGGGATTATCGCTTTTATGTACACGCTCACCTTGCTCCCGACCTTTATGTCAGGTTTCAGCTCGGCAAGACCCGCAAGATTTGGTTTGAGCTCCACGAATATCCCGTAGCTCTCTATCGAGCGAACTATTCCTGTGACAGTCTCGCCGATGCCGAATTTATCCGCGTTCTCCTGCCATGTTCCA
>JAFZOA010000458.1 GCA_017550775.1 Ruminiclostridium sp.
ACACCTTCTTCGCGGTCTCGCGCACCACGTCGAGCATCACACCTCTGCCCT
Source organism: Ruminiclostridium sp. (assembly GCA_017550775.1). The sequence continues at coordinate 52 of JAFZOA010000458.1, forward strand.
CGTGGGAAGCCGTGATATCGTAGAACACTATCTCGTCCGCGCCTTGTCTGTTGTACTCATAGGCGCACTCCACCGGGTCGCCCACGTCCTTTATACCCTCAAAGTTCACGCCCTTCACGACCTTGCCGTTGCGCACGTCGAGACAGGGGATAATTCTTTTTGCTAACATATTTTCTCCTTCTTTCGGGTCAGATGAAGCTCACACGGCGCAGGCTATCGCTTCTTTCAGGTCAAGCGTGCCGGAGTATATCGACTTGCCGCAGATCGCGCCGTAAAGGTCAAGACCGCGGCACCTGCGGATATCGGATATGTCGCGCACGCCGCCGCTCGCGATTATATTCGCGGAGCAGGCCTTGTTGATCTCGTCGAGCTGTTCCGCGTTCACGCCGCCGAGAGTGCCGTCCTTTGAGATATCGGTGAAGATGATGTACTTCACGCCGATATCGGACATGGCTTTCGCAAGGTCGGTGAAGCGAACGTCCGAGGTCTCAAGCCAGCCCTCGGTAGCCACCATGCCGTTCTTGGCGTCGATACCGACCGCGATGTGCTCGCCATACTCTCTGACCAGCGTTTTTACAAGCCCGGGATCCTTTACCGCCGCCGAGCCGATGATTACGCGCTCCACGCCGCCCGACAGGTACATCTCCGCCGCCTCCGGGGTGCGTATGCCGCCGCCGACCTCGACTTTCAGCTTTGTGTTCTTCGCCACGTCGAGGAAGATATCGCGGTTGCGCTGGTTTGCGTCCTTTGCGCCGTCGAGATCCACCATGTGTATCCACTCTGCGCCGCAGCTCTCAAACATCCGCGCGGTGTCCATGTAGCTGTCGGCGACCTTGTGGGCGGTGCCGTAGTCGCCCTTCACGAGCCGGACACAGTTTCCGTCCTTGATGTCAATTGCGGGGAGTATTATCATATCAATCCTTGTCCTTGTCTGTTTTGTTGGTATAGTGTCCTTTGCATGAGAAGATCCTGATGATATTATCGTCGATGGAATACACTATACGGTGTTCCTCATTTATACGACGGCTCCAGAAGCCTCTGAGATCATCTTTGAGTGCTTCCGGCTTTCCGATGCCGTCAAAAGGATCTCTGCGGATATCGTTAAGAAGCTTGTTTATACGTTTCAGCGTTTTTCTGTCTTCTTCCAACCATTGCAAGTATTCTTCCCATGCGTCATTGTCCCAGAGCAGCTTTCTCATTCGTCGTCCACCTCGATAAGCTCGTGTTCGGCGAACTCAAGCTTTCCTTCCTTATAATCCTTCATTTTCTGTTCGAGATATGCGATATTGCTTTCGGAATAGAACGGGTCTGCGTTTATCTCAAAGGGTATGCGCTTTTCTCTGCCTACCTTTGTGAGAAACACCGTAATAGCCGCCGACATTGTGAGCCCCATTTCGCTCAATGCCTGCTCTGCGCTTTCCTTTACTTTTTCATCGATCCTGAAATTAACCTGTGTCATAATACATCAACTCCTTTCGATTATATTATACCATATCGTATATAATATGTCAAGCATTTGCTATACAAATGTTGGAAATATTTCAGCTTTCACTGTCGTTCCGCGGTCTGTATCTTCTCGCGATCATAAACACCGCTATCCCCGTTATCGGGAACAGCGCCAGAAACACGGCCGTAATTATCCCCATGAAGGTCGTGTTCATAGCGGTCTGATGTATCACGCACCACGCCCACACCGAGAAGAACACCGACCATATCAGCTTCAGTGTGTCGAGCGCTTCAATGACCGTGAGACGTATCAGAAGCTCGCCCTTGCCGTCAACGTTCATTCCGATGCGCTTTATCCTGTTCACGGCCAAGTTCAGCAGGCTGAACACAGTCAGCAGCCCGAAGCCCGCGACAAACGGATAAAATCCGAATATCTTACCCAGCACAACGTCGAAATCCCCGTCTCCTCCGAAATGCACACCGATCTGCTCCGGAAGCGCACTGTACGACAGCAGGAAGTACACAAGGAACGCTCCGAGCGCGCCGAACGAGACCACATTCGCGGCGATGTGATTGACCCTGAACCGCTTCGGCTTTACGAGGGGGGCCGATCCGGTCTCCGCACTTTCCCGCGGCTCCGACCGGTGGCGCTCCTGTATTTCCGAGAACAGAACAGGTACGGAAAGCAGTATCAGTATGAAGAATACCCGGAAAGCGTCGAGAAACGAGCCGTCGCCCATTGGGGTCTGATACACGACGCAGTACGTCCAGTACGAAAAGAACACTGCCCATGTGAGCTTCATCAGGTCGAGCAGCAGCACCGCCGCGCACCGGAATACCCGCTCGCCCTTCTCCGTGACCTTAAGTCCGGGGTTCTTCACCTTCTTCGCCGCGAGGGACAGCAGGCTGAACAACGCCAGCAGCCCGAATCCCGCAACGAACGGATAAAAGCCGAAGAGCTTGTCCGCGATCACGTCAAAGTCGCCGTCCATCGGGCTGAAATGCACGCCGATACGTTCCGGAAGCCCGCCGTATGACAGCAGGAAAAACACGAGGAACGCCCCGAGCAGTCCGAAGGCGAGAATGTTTGCCGTTATGTGTGTGACCCGGTAAGCCTTCATAGCTTCAGGAAGTTTCTGAGTATCGTGAGCCCCGTCTCGCCGCTCTTTTCGGGGTGGAACTGACAGCCATAGACGTTCCCCGCAAATACGCAGGCAGGGACGTTATCGCCGTAGTCGGTGTACGCGGCGACATTCCCGCTGCCGCAGTCGGCGGCGTAGGAATGGACGAAGTAAACATACGGCTCGTCGCCCAAGCCTTCGAGCAGAGCGCAGGGCTCGTTGTATATCAGCCTGTTCCAGCCGATCTGCGGGATAAGCAGTCCGGGCGGAGTCATAAGCTTCACCGTCCCGGGTATCAGCCCGAGTCCGTCAGTCTCGCCAAACTCAAAGCTCTTGTCGAACAGCATCTGCATACCGAGACAGATACCGAGAAGCGGCTTTTTCCTCACCTGCTCCTTTATCGTCCCGATAAGCCCCGTTTCCCCGAGCATCCTCATAGCATCCGGGAACGCGCCCACACCGGGAAGTATCAGCCTGTCCGCGCTTTCGAGCACCGCCGGGTCCCTGGTCACTACGCTCTCCGTGCCGATGTAGTCCAGCGCGTTCTTCACGCTGAACAGGTTGCCCGCGCCGTAGTCAATAATTGCAGTTTTCATAGTGTTCCTTTCGTCGAGAGCGCCGCGCCGGTGCCGCTTATTTTCACCGCCTGTTTCAGCGCGTGCGCAAGTGCCTTGAACAGCGCCTCGGTGATGTGGTGATCGTTCTTCCCGTACTCACAGCGCAGGTGAAGCGTGATACCCGAGTTGAACGCGAACGCCCGCATAAATTCCTCGGTGAGGCAGGCGTCGTACTCGCCGATACGCTCGTTTGTGAACTCCGCGTTGAAAACGAGGAACGGGCGTGCGCTTATATCGAGCGAGCAGAAGCCGAGCGCCTCGTCCATGGGGATAAACGCGCTTCCGTAGCGGGCAATACCCGACTTGTCGCCGAGCGCCTCCGCGAACGCCTTTCCGAGGGTGATACCAACGTCCTCGACGGAGTGGTGTCCGTCAACGTTCAGGTCGCCGGCGCAGCTCACCGTCAGATCAAATCCGCCGTGTACGCACAGCGCGGTCAGCATGTGGTCGAAGAAGCCGATACCGGTATTTATGTCGGGAGTGCCGCTCCCGTCGATGTTAAGCTTTACCGTGATGTCGGTCTCCTTTGTCTTCCTTGAGATCTCGGCAATCCTGCTCATATCACGCCTCCTGTAATATCTCGTCAAGCGCCTTGTACAGCGCGTTCATTTCCTCGTCCGTACCGATCGTAATGCGCAGGTAGCCGTCTATCACCGGCTTGTCCCAGAACCGCACATAGATCTTCCGCTTTTTAAGTTCCTCAAACACGGTCTTTGCCGGAAGCTTCGGCGGGTGCGCGAAGATAAAGTTGCTCTGCGAATCCGGGAAGGTGAAGCCGCGCTTTGCAAGCTGCTTCTTCGCGCTTTCACGGGTGGCGACTATCCTCGCGTTGGTCTTCTCAAAGTATTCACGGTCACGCACCGACGCTGCGCCGCACTTTATGGTAACGCGGTTCATGGTGTAAGAGTTCACCGAGAACTTCACATCGTTCATGTACTTTATCAGCAGCTCATTACCTATCGCGAAGCCTATCCTCATGCCGGCGAGACTGCGGGACTTGGAGAATGTCTGCACCACCAGCAGGTTGTCGTATCGTTCCGTGAGCGGGAGCACGCTCGCGCCCTTGCCCGAGAAGTCGATGTACGCCTCGTCGATGATGACCACCGAGCCGGGGTTAGCGCGGACTATGCGCTCGATCATATCTGTCCTTTCGAGCACTCCGGTCGGCGCGTTCGGGTTGGGAAAGATTATACCGCCGTTGGGCTGCTCATAGTCCTCAGGGACGATCCGGAAGTCCGGGGTAAGAGGGAGCTGCTTATACGGTATCCTGTACACGTCCGCCCACACATCGTAGAACGAGTAGGTGATGTCGGGGAACAGGACGGGCTTGTCCGAGCAGAAGAAGGTCTGGAACGCCACGGAGATCACGTCGTCCGAGCCTACGCCGACAAAGACCTGCTCCGGCTTCACACCGTATTCTTCGGCGATCGCCCCGACGAGCTCCGATGCGTCCGGCGCGGGGTAGAGCCGCATCTCGTCGGAGTTGAACTCGTCGAGCACGGCGCTTACCGCCGGGGAAGGCGGATATGGGTTCTCGTTCGTGTTGAGCTTTATTATCCCGCTCACCTTCGGCTGTTCACCGGGAGTGTAGGGGATCACTTTTCTTATATTGTTTTCCCAGGTTGACATAAGGTGTCCTTTCTTATTTATTCTCTTACGCTGTGTTGCTTTTTTAGTTTACGGTTTACAGTTGTGGTGTCGCCTGCGGCGACTTGTGTAAATCGTGACGCAACGAGTCTGCTAAAAACAGAACGATCTTCCATGTTTTGTCACAATTCAGATATGTCCGCGAAGCGGACACCTCAACTGTAAACTGTAACCTGTAAACTGTTAACTTAAAAACTGACAGCGCCTTTTCTTATTTTCTAAGATCCTCTATTCTCACCTTGATGGAATTTGCGTGCGCGGTAAGTCCCTCCCGCTCCGCAACTCTTATTATATCGTCCGCCGCCGCGTTAAGAGCGGGAGCCGTGTAATAGATATAGCTCGACTTCTTGATGAAGCTGTCCACCGAGAGAGGCGAGAAGAAACGTGCAGTACCGCTTGTCGGGAGAACGTGGTTGGGGCCTGCGTAGTAGTCTCCGAGCGGCTCCGGCGCGTATGCACCGAGGAAGAGCGAGCCAACATTCACGATGCGACCGATGAACTCCAGCGGGTTCTGCGCCACGACCTCACAGTGCTCCGGGGCAAGCGCGTTCGCGATGTCACAGGCCTCGTAGATGCTGTCGGCAACTATTATCTTGCCGTAGTTCGTGAGGGACGCGTCGATTATATCCTTGCGGGAGAGCGTCTGCATCTGGCGCTCTATCTCGGCGGTGGTCTCTGCCGCCACCCTCTCGCTGGTGGTAATGAGTATCGCGCTCGCAAGTCTGTCGTGCTCCGCCTGGGACATGAGATCGGCG
>JAFZOA010000459.1 GCA_017550775.1 Ruminiclostridium sp.
AAAGACAAGTCAGGCTAATAGCGTATGTGCAGTAACTACGTTGGAACGAATATATGATAAATATGGGCAGGAAGTGCTTGACGCTACCCTTTCTCTTGCTATCGGCACCTGGGAAGGTGAGAATTATTCTCTTTCAGGAAGTATTCTTATGGGTATAGCGCGTATCATCATCACCTATGGAGATTCTCTTAATGAAAGTGTTTTTAAGGAACAGCTAGGTAAAATGTCCGTAAAATCTATTATTCGTGCGGCTAAAGAGCGTCAGTCCGGTAGTATAGGTTACTCTGAGGCTATGATGATGGTTTACAATGGCAAGAAAAACAGACATCGACTATCTTTGAGAGCTCTTTACGGTGGTAAAAAGGTTTCAAAGTCTGATTATGACGGAGACGAAGAAGAAAGCGAAGAATAATATGATAGAATACCCTATACTACGAGATCTGGACGGTGTGTATTTCAGAGTTTGCCGTAATGGCAAGTGGTGTAGTATTTGTTTCAGTGACCTTACCGCCGATGAACGGCAAAGAATTATACAAGACAAAGATTTAGAATGGATGCGGCGACTTGTGTTCATTCTTACAGATACTTTGAGGGAAATAGGCGATGAATTTAATATATTCAGAAAATAATATATTAAATAATACTCTGTCCTATGGACGCTAAATCCGAATTGGAAAAGGAACAATATGTACTACATTCTTGAATTGGAAATATCCATTGAATTCAAGGCTCTGCTTGATGCTGCGGCTGAGCGTGAAAATCTTACCCTTGAAGATTTCATTGTACGCTCGTTTGCTGATTATCTGAAAGATGCCGAGAAGGTCAAAAAGCTGAAAGCCGAATATGATGCTCTTCCCGACATACAGAAAGTAAATGATGACGATATACGTGTCATTCGTATGTTCCCGGTATATGACGGTGAATCCGAAGATGAAGCCCGCGCGATTGCTATCCTAAAGGAGAAAGAACGATATACACCTATGCCGGAGATCTCTGTTTCCGAATTCAGAGAACACATTGAGGAAGATGATTTTCCGCTCCGATATGGGAATCCTGTTGTTATCAACAACGATAACGGCAAAAAGCTCGTTTGTCTTTCGTGGGAGTTCTATGAACGGCTGATGAAGCTTTCCGGACGCAGTGATGAACTTGATAAGATCAACAGGCAGATAGCAAATAAATCGGTTGACTAATGCCCGAAACTGCGGTATAATAGGATATATTAAAGAATACAGAGGTTGAAGCACAACAATGGCAATCAAAGATTTTGATAATATATATCTTACCGGCGATAAGCACACCAATTTCAAATATTTGATACAAAAATCCCACCGATTTGGTTTTACAGACCGTGATTTGCTGATAATTCTCGGCGATGTCGGGATAAACTATTTCGGTGATCTACGTGATGATCAGACAAAGAAAGTATTATCCCGGATCCCGTGTACAGTTCTTTGTATTCACGGAAATCACGAAATGCGTCCGACGACTGCTGAAATTGCCGATAAATACAAAAAGATCGAATGGCAGGGCGATACTGCCTATGTCGAGGATGCTTTCCCACGGCTGATTATGGCTGAGGACGGCGCAAGATACCATATCAATGAAAGAGATTTCCTTGTTATCGGCGGTGCTTACTCCGTTGACAAAGAATATCGCCTGAAAATGGGTTATAGGTGGTTCCCGGATGAGCAGCTCACCGATGATGAAAAAGATATGATACGCCGAAAGGTCGAAGAACACGGAAACTGTGAGGATATTATTTTAGCGCATACCTGCCCGTATAACAAGCGCCCAATAGAATGTTTTATGTCCGGTCTTGACCAGTCTAAGGTCGATGAATCCATGGAACTGTTTTTGCAGGAAATAGTGGATAAAGCCGAATACAATACGCTCTATTGCGGGCATTGGCATACAGATAAGGTAGATGACAAAATACACATACTGTATCACGATATAATAATGCTTGAAAATGAAAAGGAATAAAGATGAATAACGAATACAAACTGGTCGCACCCGATGTTGACCGCTTGTTGCGATTTTTTGACCGGCGGTTCCGAAATCCGTCAAAGATCACACCTCGACAGAGAGAGACTGTAGAAGCGCTTTGGGATATACTTGCACCGCTCAAACCGCTGAAAAAGAATGAAGAAGCAAAATCTATCTGGATATGCGTCCCGCGGGGTGACATTTCTGATTATGATGACTTTGAGGAGTTAAAAGACTGTGGCGAGGTCGAAACCTACGAAGAATATTTGGAGCTGTATAAACAGGATTATCCCGATGCTGTCAAGTGGTATGAACTGACTGTCGTTAAAAGCTACGAAGATGATTCGCTGAGATATATCGCAGTCGGGCTTGATAACAAAACGGTTATTACCGCTGTAAGCAATTCAGACGATGGCATTTTCCCCGAA
>JAFZOA010000460.1 GCA_017550775.1 Ruminiclostridium sp.
CCCCGAAGATGCTCCTGTAAAGACCGGCAAGGATAAGAAAACTGACACAGAAAAGACTGCGGAGCCTGCCGATGAGGAAACTGATGATAGTTCCAAACCCACGGACGAGCCTGTTAAAACCGACAACGGTGGCGGTAATACTATCATTCTTCTGATAGGTGCTGCGGCTCTTGTCGGCGGTGGTGCTTTCTACTACTTCAAGATATACAAAGGCAAGGCAAGCAAGCCGAAGAAGGTCGTTTCGGAAGATGACGAGGACGACGAGCCTGAGATCGAAGATCCAAACGATGATATGAAGTCTGAGACTGACGATTCAGACGAGGAATAAAGGAACAAGCCCGTGAGATACGGGCTTGATACATATTATGCTTTTACTGATTACGCACAAAATCTGCTGTCGTTTCAGCCTCTGCTCCACCGATCCAAGAAAGAACCATGTCCTTCTCTGGCATTTTTTTCCTGACGTACCTTTGATCTTTGTAACGTCGCCCAGTATTCGATATTTTCTCCTTCAAATTTATCAGTACTACCGCCGATACCATTAACATCCGTAGGATAGAAATTCATTTCATGTGAAAAGACCAGCAGCACATCGGAGCTGAATTTTTGTGCCTTCATCATTGCTGCATATTGATTAACCACCTCTTCTGTGATCTCTTCCCCTGTCACGAGCGTCCTTGCCGATGCGCATACGCTTGTCGTTACCGCTATTGTTGCTGCTGCCATTACTGCTGCGATTATTCTTGTGAACTTTTTCATTTTAGTTATCTCCTTGTTTATCATTGATTGGTTTGTTTCCCTTTCAGTGATTACATAATACCACAGATCAACAATGATTTCAATAGTCAGATTTGGACAGAAATGTTGACTAAGCAACACTTTATGGCTCAAGTGTTGCCTAATAGACAGACAAGTCAGTAATTGTTGCATTACAGGCGGTACCACAAACCAGCATATTTGTAAAGCGTTTCCGGCAACGACTTGATTTATCTGCGGTCTTATGATATAATTATTACAGCACAAAACGAAGGAGCAGATACCAATGCCGAAAGCCAACTTACTTACCCGCGATCTTTACCGTAGCATAAAGGCTATGAATCGGGAAACAATGGAAAAAACCATAAATAACATCTATGATATGGGAGCAAAGGACGCACTTGAAAATGCGGTCATTGATCTTGATGTTGACAAAATCAAAACAGAGATTGGCGCTATCAGCGGGATTGGCGAGAAGCGACTTGAACAGATTATGGAGATTATTCAACGAAATATTGTCGAGGCTGATAATAATATTGCCAAACCTGACAACACATAATATAAAAGGTCATTGATCGTAATTCTACGGTACGATACTTATACCGGAGCAGTTATTGAGGCATTATCTTCCTCAGTCAAAGCGAGATAATAAGCTATGCACGATACATAAAGAGAGCTTTCCTGACGGGAGGCTCTTTTTTATTATCTCTGAAAGGAATGATGATATGCAGCTTGTGATCTGTGAAAAACCAAGTGTCGGTGCGACTTTGGCGAAGGCTCTCGGAGCAAACGAACGTAAAACCGGATATTTCGAGGGCGATAGCCTTATTGTTTCGTGGTGTATTGGTCACCTTGTCGAGCTTGCCAACGCCGACGTATACAACGAACGCTACAAGAAGTGGAACATCGAGGATTTACCGATAATCCCGCAGGAATGGCAGTTTGTCATATCTGCCGACAAGAACGAGCAATTTGTGGTGCTGCGCTCTCTTATGAATGACAGCCGTGTTACCGAGGTCGCGAACGCCTGCGATGCCGGACGCGAGGGCGAGCTTATCTTCCGTCTTGTGTACAACAAGATCGGTTGTACAAAGCCTATCAAGCGCCTTTGGCTCTCGTCTATGGAAGAAAAAGCGATAAAGAAAGCATTTACCGAACTGAAGGACGGAAAAGAATACGAAAGCCTTTACCGCTCGGCGCTGTGCCGTGCAAAAGCCGATTGGATAGTCGGTATCAATTCTACCCGTCTTTTCTCAAAGATGTACAACAAGAAGCTGAGTGTAGGGCGTGTGCAGACACCGACACTTGCGATACTTCTTGACCGCGAAAAGGCTATCGCTGACTTCAAAAAGGAGAAGTATTTTACCGTTCATCTGAAAGCCGACGGACTTGACGCTGTTTCTGAGAAGATCACGGACGCGGATGAAGCAAAGCGTATCGCCGAAGAGTGCAGCGGAAAGCTCGCCGCTGTAAAGTCGGTCAAGACCGAAAGAAAGACGGTCAATCCCCCGAAGCTCTACGATCTGACTACCTTACAGCGTGAAGCTAACCGGCTTTACGGCTTCACCGCACAGCAGACGCTCGACTATACGCAGTCGCTCTATGAAATGAAGCTCTGCACCTATCCGCGAACGGACAGCCAGTATCTCACCGAAGATATGGAGATCACAGCTCTCGGAACTGCTGCGGCTGTTATCGACAAGCTCGGCTTTTTGAACGGTACTTCCGTTACGGGCGATGTTCGCCGTGTCCTTAACAACAGCAAGGTCAGCGATCATACAGCTCTTATCCCCACAGGCGAGATCACAGGAAAACCGCTTGATGAGATACCTGACGGAGAGAAAAAGATACTTCTCCTTATATAGCCGACAAGACGCAGTTCTTTATGCCGGACGAAATGTTTAAGGGCGGATTTCCTGACTCGGTTAAGCGGATAAAGGAAGCTCTCAAAGACCCAGCAAGATTACAGGAATATATTGACGGTGTTAAAGATCTTGCCGAGAAATACAGGCAAGACCCTGATATAATGCGGTTTCCGTTCTATCGTCCCGCAAAGGTTATGGACAGGGTGAGTGAGTTACAGCTCCCTCGCACTGAATATACGGCGGCTCCCGGTTTCAGCTTCTCGCCGACGCGCTTTATCACCGAAGATGATAAGGATTTTGCTTTGCTCCATAGTCACCCGTACAGAGGCGGCAAGTTTGATGTTGAGGATTTCTTTTCCCAAAACTATGATAAAACTACATACCAGCGTATGAAACAGCTCTCAAAGAGAATATACCCTGCACTTGGGCATATTAGAGTTGACAAGCTGACAAGTCGGCAAATACAGCAGTTTATATCCGATCTTGCTCTCAACGGCAAGAATTTACAGAC
>JAFZOA010000461.1 GCA_017550775.1 Ruminiclostridium sp.
GCACCGAAATCCATGACGCTCACCGCGCAGGTCTCGGATGCTGTCCTGAACGCAAGCGGCTCATGTCCGGTGACCGAGAGCGTATATTCGCGGCCGGGCAGAAGTCCGAACAGCGAAAAGACGTTCGTTTTCGCCCTGAACAGCTCTTTTCCGTCGAGCGATACGCTGTACTCGCTGTCATTGAAGTACGCGAGGTTGTTTTCTATTTCGAAGCAGGCGCTTACCGGGCCCGCAAACAATGTTCTTATCATAATCGCACCTTATTTTGATCCCTGACTTCCGGAAGCTTTTGCTGTCGCGTCACGGAAGATGTTTTTAAGTGTTCTCTTGATCGTTATGAAAAGCATATCAAAGCCCAGATAGAAAAGTCCGAACAGTATCGGCTCTACACCGAGCATAGCTTCCTCCTGCGACGCATCGACACCGGCGTTCACACCGAGCATCATGTTTATCGCGTAGTATGTACGGAATACGCAGTACAGCAGAACGCCCGCGTACAGTACGTTCAGGAAGATCGACCAGAACTTTCTTACGGTGATCATCATCCATTTGTCATTTGAACCCGGCTCGGTCTCAAAATGCCGGAGCGCTCTGTTCACCATGAGGTCGGTCACAACTCCGAGCCCTATCGCAAGCACGACCATAAGGTCTATGCCTCTGAGATAGAACCCGAGTCCCCAGAGGAAAAAATAACAGACCGCACCCGCAAACCAGAACTTTACAAACAGGATCTTGAGCCACATCGGGATATGAAGTTTCTTCTTGGATGTGTACTTTCTGATCTCCGCGTCGGAGACCTCCGGGGCGTTATCCGCGTCCACCAGACGGTCAACGGCGTCGGTATTCAGCTTGTAATAGCTTGCAGCCGATCTGTCTTCTTTTTTTTGCTTTTTTTCAGCCATATATCAATCAACCCTCTGCATTTAAGTCGGGGCTGTACGGCGAAAAAACCGTACAGCCTCGGCATCATTCTTCTTCGTCGGAGATGTCGATAGCTTCCATGTTTTCGTTGCCCTCGACCTCGATAGATGTGTTGATCTTTTTGATAGCTTTTGCATAGAGAGGGAGCGTAGCAAGCAGTAAAGCGGTCACGCCGACAAATACTATATGAAGCGTGACAACAGCCTGCGACACCTTGATATATACCGATTGCTCGTCAACTACGATAGGATTGTCCGCTCTTGTTATCGCGGTTATGATGCGTATGAGATAAACGCTGTCCACAAACACGAGCAGTGCCAGCATCAGGAAAAGCAGCAGGAGCATAAGCTTTTTCGCGGGCTTGCGCTTCGGGAATGTTCTTAAAAACACCACAAAGGCAAGTATCGAGAAGAGCATCGCAATAAATTCGCACTGACCCATATTCGCGCCGTTTATTCTCGCAGTGGTATTCGCTATGGAAGAAAGATTAAGCGAATAGATAAGGAACGCGAGCACAAGGAAAACAAGAGGAATAGCCTGAGGTGACCGTTTCAGCGAGACTACGGACTTGCGTATGATCTCTTTTATGCCGCGTTTCGGTCTTCTCGCGGTCTTCTGATCTGCCATTGCCGTTTCCCCCTTATCTTATCGCTTTTGTGGTTTCCTTGTCGAAAAAGTGCTTCTTGTTGAAGGAAACCTGTACCGTGTCGCCGTATTTGTAATTGCACCATTCGCGGAATTTGCACGTTATCCTGTGTCTTCCCACAAGACCGTTAATGAGCGTGTTCTGTCCGAGGTTCTCGTTGGAGTGGACATCGACGTTGATGCTTCCGCCGGGAACGACATTCTCGGGACGAACTCCCATGGTGACTGTTCTGCCTCTGTATTCGGTAAGGCGTTCCTTTTCCTCTTCCGAAAGCTCGATGCTGAAATCGCTGCATACCGCCCTGCCGTTTCTTATCTCCACATCGAACAGGTTCATCGGAGGAAGTCCGATAAAGCCTGCGACGAAGAGGTTCGCGGGAGTATCGTAGAGCTCAAGAGGCGTTCCTATCTGCTGGACATGACCCATTGACATACACACTATTCTGTCCGCGAGCGTGAGCGCTTCGGTCTGGTCGTGCGTTACATAGATCATGGTCGCGTTAAGGCGCTTATGGAGCAGCAGTATCTCGCGGCGGGTCGCACTTCTGAGCTTCGCGTCGAGGTTGGAAAGCGGCTCGTCAAACAGGAAGACCTTCGGTGTACGCACGATCGCGCGTCCCATTGCGACTCTCTGCCGCTGACCGCCGGAAAGCTGACTCGGCTTCTTGTTGAGCTGGCTCGTGAGATCGAGTATCTCTGCGGCTGCCATTACCTTCTGATGTATCTCGTTTTTGTTCTGCTTTCGCAGCATTAGTGAGAATGCCATGTTCTCATAGACCGTCATGTGACCGTAAAGCGCATAGTTCTGGAACACCATAGCGATATCACGGTCCTTCGGGGGCATCTGTGTAACGTCCTTGCCGTCGATGATAAGCTTTCCCTTTGTGATGTCCTCAAGGCCGGCTACCATACGGAGCGTTGTGGACTTTCCGCAGCCCGAAGGCCCTACAAGAACTATAAATTCGCCGTGCTGTACTTCAAGGTCGAAATCATAGACAGCCTGTACATTGTTGTCGTATATCTTTTCGAGATGCTGTAATTTAAGATCACTCATCGCTTGCTCCCCTGATCGCTGTTCTTTCAAGTTCCGCCTGGTGGCTTCTGAGAGTTGTTGTCTTGATAATGCCGATAACGCCGGCGCATATAAGCAGTGCCGCGGATATGCACAGGCAGATCGCCACATATCCGAACTGATCGTCGAGCATTACCGTTTCCGTTTCCTTGCCGACTATGGGGTTCGGAGCCTCGTGAGCCTGCATGGGGATATAGAAGATGCGTCCGATCTGCAGTACACCGATCACTATCGCGGTGTAGGCATATCCCATTTTGTAGTTCTTGACTCCCTCGGAGGAAAGGAACGCAATAAGCATGAAAATAAGGTTATAGAGTATCGAAGCGCCAATGAATATCTTGTAGTAATAGCTTCCTACGTCCGTTCTGTATATGCTGACAAAGTAAAGCGCGTTTACCGCTATCGCGGCGAGTATAAGATTTGCGGACAGCTTGTTCTTTGTAAAGCGCAGACGATCTCTTTTAGTAAAAACCGCTCTGTTTTCGCTCATCTTTCTCACTCCTTCCGCGTACCTATCGCTTCACGTTCGGCTTTCATCACGGCTGACTTGAAACAAATATTCGCAACAAGCAGCAGCGACGTAAGTATCAGTATCCCGAAGATCACATAGCAGATATCGAACCAGAATGTGTCGTCGGGACCTATGTAAAGAGTTCCCCAGTCCTTTGAGAACGCTTCAAGCTCTTCAAAGTTCACGTTGTTCTGAAACTGTGACTTATAGCTTGCGATCTGAGGTATGCACCATATAGCCATCGCGATCTCGGCTGCCACGGCAAGCCCTGTAGCGATGTAGTTCCCGATGTAGTACTTCCTGCGGGAGTGCGTGTTTGTAACGAACAGTGTGAGCGTTACCACAATGAGCACTATCGACGCGGTGGTGAATGCCGAGTTGAACCCGAACATATCGTAGTAGACTCTCGACCCGGTAACCGATGAGTAATCAAGGTCGTAGTCCGGGTAAAGTATGGTCTTTGAAAGCGCGTCGTAAAGATCGGTCGAGAGACCCAGCGAGCTTACGAATACAAGCGCAGCCATTATCAGAGCCATAAAGCACACGATCTTCTGAAACAACATTTGCTTCTTGTACATAACAACCTTCCTTTATGCCGTAGTTGGGGGCTTTCCGACCCCTTCTGATTATTGCTTCACCGATAAATTCCTTTGTGATACCTGCCGAACAAAGCCGCCTTCCACGGCTTTGCCGCGACGAGTATCAAAAGAGGACAAGAAGAAAAGAAATTTATCGGTCAATCAATAATGTTTTACGGATCCGGATCCGACACTGCCGCACTGTTGCGCGGCAGCGCCTTTGGAACGGATCCAACTTAAGGATCAATTTTTACCGGATCAGCCGTTTATCGTCTGATAGAAGTTCTTGAGTCTGTGCCAAGCTTCGTTTCTGCGGGAGAGGTATGTTGAGCCGCCCCAGCCGCCGTCTGCAACGGACTTGGAAACGGTTGCCGCTGTTGTAGCAGCGTCTGCGCCTGTCTCACCGGTGAAGCCCTTTGCGATGATGTCAACGAACAGGTTTACCTGATCCTTTGCGCCGCCGAACTGACCGGATGCGCTCAGGTTGGTGAGCTCGTTGATAGCGTTGGATTCAGCAACTTCCTGAGGAAGAACGGTAGGAACGGAGGTGTACCAGGGGTTGTCTGCGAGAGCGAGCTCGGGGTGCTTGATAGTGCCGAGAGCGATAGCTCTGGAGATGTAGCCTGCGCCTTCCTTACCTACTTCGTGTGTGCACTGATACTCGAATGCCTGGCTCTTTACGAAGCTCAGTGTGGAACCGATGTAGTTACGAGCGTAGTTGGTGTAGTTACCGTTGGACTTATCCCAGAGTTCCTGATATGTAGCGTCCGCGATAACGGGCCACTGTTCGCCGTTGAAATCGAATGTCTCATAGTTGCCGGCCGAACCCTTGATGAAAGCGTCGGGACCGTAGGACATGAGGATCATGCCTTCCTTGCTGTATGCGTAGTCGATGAGCTTGAGGCATGCGTTGAGCTTGTCGGTGTTGCCTGCGATACCTGCAACGGAGATTCCCCAACCGTCTGTCTTGACAGAACGCCAGGACTCTGTAAATCTCATGTACTTTTCAGAACCGTCGTTCCAGCGTGCAACGGGGACCATAACTGCCATGTACTTTTCGCCGGCAGCGTTGTCAAGAGCTGTTGCGTTGTAAGCGGTCTGTGTCTGGTTGTAGTCGTAGTGCATGAAGCCGTTGTCGTCGGAGAGATACTTTTCGGTGTTGACATCTTCGGAGTTAACGAATGCTGCGGAGATGATGCCTTCCTTTACCATGTCGTTCATCTTTGCGAGAACGTTGTAGGTCTCTTCCTCGTTACGAGCGTCGTGGAGCTCGCCGTCTGTACCTACATAGAGGAAGTCAAGTCTGGACTCAAGGCCGCGGACACCGAAGAGTGTGCCTGCGAAACGGAACATATCAACACGTCTCTGGTTGTTGCTGTCTTCACGTGTGTGGAGACCCTGAACGCTGTCAGTACCGTTGAGTGTCTGGGGGTTAGCAACTACGCAGCGGAGGAGAGCTACGAGCTCGTCAGCGTCCCAAGCCGCGTTCTGACCGATGAAGAGGTCCGCACGGTTCTCACCGTAGTAGCCGTCGTAAGTCTTGTCGATGTACTCGCGGAGCATATTGACTGCGGAAACGCCGTCCATTGCGCCGACTGCGTTCATCTTGTCAACGATGTTGCCGTATGCGTCATAGTTCTTGTTGATCGTCTCAACTGCGGAGCCGTCCTTCTTGACAACATCTATCGCGATGCTGCCGGAGGTGGGCATATAGGGTGTGTAAGCGGGCTGTGCTGTCATGTTGCACTTGTCTGCTGCGAATTCGCCGGAACCGTTGAGGAGCGTCTCTACCCAGTCGGTTCTCATAAGAGGCATACGCTCGATATCATTTACACCGTCGAAGTAAGGCGAGAAGTAGATAGCGCCTGCGTTCGGGCCTGCTGCCGCACCGGTAATGGAGAGGCGGACGATCGGGTTAGCGTCAAGATAAGCCTTGAAGTTCGGCATATCCTTGAGGTGCTCTGCGAGGTTCACGAGCTTGCCCTGCTGACCGTTCTCGGAGAGGAGGGTAGCGGTACCGCTGAGCATATCGATCTGGTCGAGCTGAGCGTCCCAGTACTGATACTCTTTTGTCGCGTTGTTGCCCTGATAATGATCCTCGATCTTGATGTTGAGGAGGGCTTCAACAGTCTGCCATGTGGGCTTCAGGTCGCCGGTGTGGTAGGTGTTGCCGTCCGCGAGGGTGATGCCTTCGCCTGCGAGATCCGCGGTGAAGCTCATACCGGTCTTATCGTTGTTGTAGCCGCAAGCCATACGAAGCACCGTGCCGTCCGCGTAGGTGAGAGCAGCAGCTTCGATAGCCGCATCGGCGGTAGTAGCCGATGTTGTTTCGCCGGCGGGCTTTGTGGTGGTCTCACCGCCGCCGTTATTGGCCGCCGTTGTTGTCGCGTTGTTGTTGTTCGAGGAATTGGTCGTGGTCGTTCCGCCGCCGCAGCCCGACAGCAATGAGGTAGCTGCAAGAGCTGCTGTGATGAACAAGGTCGTAAGTTTTGATTTCTTCATTTTTATCCTCCTTTTAGGATATGATCTCAGACGTTAAGTCTCTATATATCCACCGCATCGCGCGGTCGATAGCCGTAATTGTTTTATTCCTTCACACCGCCGACATTCACGCCCTTGGCGAAGTACTTCTGTATAAAGGGGTAGATGACGAGCAGGGGGATTATCGAGCACACGATCAGCGCGTAGATGACCGAATCCGGCGCGTAGCTGTGGCTCAGCTGCCAGTTCGTCGTGAGCTCGGGGTCGGAGTATTCCTCAAGCCGCAGTCGCAGGTAGACCTGAAGCGGCTGTTCGTTGGTGCTGGAGATCATCTGTCTTGCCCAGAAGTATCCGTTCCAGCGCGAAATTCCGAAGAACAGAGCGACCGTGGCGATTATGGACTTGCTCATCGGGAGATATACTCTCCAGAGCACCTGCATCTCGGTCGCGCCGTCTACGATCGCCGCCTCCTCTATCTCGGAGGGAACACCCTCGAACGCGTTTCTCAGCAGGATTATGTTCATTGCCTGCATACCCATGGCGATGACTACGAGCCACTTGTCGTCCATGATGCCCATGCCCTGGAACGCACGCTTGGTGGCGAGGTAGTTGAGGTACTGGGGTACGAGACCTGCGCTGAACCACATTGTGAACACGAGGAAGAAGTTGAAGCCCTTTCGGAACAGCAGGCGCTTTTTCGACAAAGCGTACGCGCCGAAGATCGAGAGCATCATTTCCCAGATCGTACCGTAGAAGGTAAGGAACAGCGTGTTGGTGTAAGCGTTCCAGAATACGTTGTCGTTGAACACGTCCTTGAACGCGTCGAACTGTACATTCTTCGGGAACAGCACGATAGTTGAGTCTCTGACCTCGACATAGCCGCTTATCGCGGAGGAGATCGTATAGATGAACGGGTACAGACAGCCGACCGCGAACATCGTCAGAAGCAGATAGCTTAATATCTTGAAAATAAGCTCGGATATCTCAAGTTTTCTTCTCATACAGCCACCTCTTTAATAAAGTGACGTGTCGGACGCTTTTTTGGCAATTGTATTTGCGCCTATTACAAGCAGCATTCCGATTACATTGTTCATCATTTCCGCCGCCGAGACAAGGCCTTTAAGCGACCCGGCGATACCGTTTCTTTGTGCGAACGTCGAAACAACGTCGGCGGTCACATAGGTGTTGGGGTTGTAGAGCAGCAGGACTTTCTCGTATCCGATATTGAGCAGCGAGCCTATCCTTGTGATGAGCATGATGACTATAGTGGAAAGAATGAACGGGAGAACGACATATCTCATCTGCGCCATTTTGCCCGCGCCGTCTATCTGCGCCGCTTCGTAGCTGGTGGGCGAGATAGCGATTATCGCCGCGAAGAACACGATACTGTCATATCCGGCGCTCTCCCAGATACCGCTTATCTGATAGATAGCGCGGAAGAACGAGGGATCGTTGAGCATACCGGAGTACGCCGTCTCGCTCGATATGAGCCCCATGTTCGCAAGAAGCTGGGAGATAACGCCCGGCTGCATACCGGAGGTGTCCGAGCCCTGCTTTACAAGCATTATCACGAGCGATGTCATAACGACGGTGGACATGAACTTCGGGAGATATGTGAGCACCTGGTAGATGCTTCGCGCGATGTTGGAGCGGACCTCGTTGAAGAACAGCGCTATCACTATCGGTACCGGGAATCCGAACACAAGCCCGTAGAAGCTCAGCAGGAACGTGTTTCTGAACGCGCGCCAAAACTGGAGCGAGAGCTCGGTGTTGCCGAGACCGGTAAGAAGCGTCCTGAAATAGGAGAAGCCGGAGTAGTACTGTTCCGCGACCGTTTTTGCGTCCTCGGTGAGCTTGAAGCTTCCGAGCAGCTCGTACATCGGGAAGTAGCGCCAGAGCAGGAACACGACTATCATCGGCACGAGTATCAGGTAAAGTCGCCAGTCCTTCAGTACGGTGCGGAGAACGTTCAGCCAGTAATGCTTTTCGACATCGTCTCTGACTGTCTGTTCGGGGTTTTCGATATATGTACCGCTTTCCTCATCGAAGATCAGGTAGTCGGTAGCCTTGACTGCCATATTGTAAACCTCCTTAAATGATCTTGATCTTGTTCAGATATCGTTGTATTCGGTGTCGCCCTCATCGGGGAGCTGTTCCTTGCGCCTTTCCGCCTGTGTGCGGACGAGGTAGGATACCTGATCCTCAAACAGCCCGTCGATCTTTCGCGCGATAAGCACGGTTATGACATCGAACACGAGCGAGAGCGAATCCGAGGCGAAAAGACTCACAATGCTTTCGGGGGCCGCCCCGAAGATGAGACTCACCGCCCACCTTCCGACCTGCACGGCGCAGAACGCGGCGACCGTGAACAGTATCGTATATACGATCTTTGACCGTATCTTTTCCTTGCCCCATGTTCTGAAAAACATCAGAGCCGCGAGACCGAAGCAGTTGCCGACGCAGTAGACTATGTACTGCTGTGCGCTTGCACCGGACGCGATACAAAGCGCCAGACCGCCCCCTATCGCGTGAACGGCGGCGAACGGGCCCCACCGCATCATCACGATGCACATTACCGCGACTGTGGGAGAAAGGACGTAAAGCTCGGAAGGGAACCACACCGTTGCGGCTTTTGTTATCACGAACTCGGCGGCTGCCAGCATGACAAGCATGATGAAAAGGTCGATATTTCTGTATTGCTTTAGTGACAGATTCATTGTTATCAATCCTTTGTCCGGAGTGATTTTTACCCAAATTCTTTTAACTCAAATGAAATCTTTTATTTATTTTACCCCATGTTTTACATATTTTACAAGGCAAATATCAGACAATTTATGTACAATCCGGACATTGTTATCGTTTTCCCGAAAAATCCAACAAAAAATAACAAACATTTTTGTATGTATTTTACGGCTTTTTGCTTTCCGGATTTGACAAATAATTAACAGGATTTCCGGCTTGAAATGCCTGTAACTCACTGAAATACGGCATTTGCGCGTTTTGAGCCCTCTTTTTGAGGATATTCAAAATAATGACATTGACGGTCGTGATGTACATTTCCGACATATATGACAAAAACAGAAAACCGGTCTCAGCCCTCACTTTTCAGTCCCTGAAGGTACTTATCCATTGCCTCGGCGACCTGTTTTGAGTAGTTGACCGCCTCTACGACCGTCCGTGCGCCGAGCACCACATCGCCCGCCGCGAAGATGCCGTCACGGGTGGTCGCACCGTATGTGTTTGTGACGAGAAGGCCTCTGTCGGTTATGTCAAGCCCGGTGGTGGATGAAACTATCCTGTTTTTAGGTCCCTGCGACACCGCTATTATGGTGGAGGAGGCGGGATAAAGCTTCTCAGAGCCTTCTACACGGTGTTTATTGCCTTCGTCGTCCTTTTCTATCCTGACAAATATCGTCCCCTCATCGGTGATCTCTACGGGCTCGACTCCGGTAACGAACTCAACGCCGTCATACTTCGC
>JAFZOA010000462.1 GCA_017550775.1 Ruminiclostridium sp.
GACCGATCTTGCCCTGGTTGTCGATCTTGATGATCTTGACGATGATCTGATCGCCGACGTTGCATACGTCCTCGACCTTGTCAACGCGTCTGTTTTCAAGCTCGGAGATGTGTACCATACCCTCCTTGCCGGGTGCGAACTCAACGAACGCGCCGAACTCCTTGACGCGGACTACCTTGCCCTTGTAGATAGCGCCGATCTCGGGATCGGTAACTATGGACTTGATCGTGTCTATGCAGGCATTAGCCTTGTCAAGGTCGCTTCCGCAGATGAACACGTTGCCTTCCTCGTCGATGTCGATCTTGACCTCGAAGTCAGCACAGAGCTTCTGGATAACCTTTCCGCCTGTACCAATGACCTCTCTGATCTTGTCAACCGGCACCTTCATGCCCATCATCTTGGGAGCGTACTTGTTCACGGTAGCTCTCGGAGCGGGGATAGCCTTGAGAATGATCTCGTCGAGTATATAGTCACGCGCCTTGTGGGTCTTTGCGAACGCGTCCTTGATGATCTCGGGGGTAAGGCCGTCGATCTTAAGGTCCATCTGGATAGCTGTGATACCCTTGTGAGTACCGCCTACCTTGAAGTCCATATCGCCGTAGAAGTCTTCGAGACCCTGGATATCTACCATTGTCATCCAGCGGTCACCCTCGGTGATAAGTCCGCAGGAGATACCCGCTACGGGCGACTTGATCGGAACACCCGCGTCCATGAGTGCGAGGGTCGAGCCGCAGATAGAAGCCTGGGAGGTAGAACCGTTGGAGGAAAGCACCTCGGAAACAAGTCTGATAGCGTAGGGGAACTCGTCAACGCTCGGGAGAACGGGTTCGAGCGCTCTCTGAGCAAGCGCGCCGTGACCGATCTCACGTCTTCCGGGACCTCTGCTCGCCTTGGTCTCGCCAACGGAGTAAGCCGGGAAGTTGTAGTGGTGCATATATCTCTTGGTGTCTTCGTCATCGAGACCTTCAAGCTTCTGTGAGTCGCTTACCGGACCGAGTGTAGCCACAGTGAGGACCTGTGTCTGACCGCGGGTGAAGAGACCTGAACCGTGAACTCTCGGGAGCAGGTTGACTTCCGCAGCGAGCGGGCGCATCTGATCCATTTTTCTTCCGTCAACGCGCTTCTGCTCGTCAAGGAGCCAGCGGCGAACGATAACCTTCTGGAGCTTGTATATAGCCTCGTCGATCATGGAAGCCTGATCGGGATATACGGGGTCAAATTCCTCGTGGATAGCGTCCTTGATCGGCTGGAGACGTGCTTCTCTGATGTTCTTGTCGTCGGTGTCGAGCGCGAACTTCACCTTCTCGCCGTACTCTTCGAGGAGTTTGTCGAGGAAGTCGTGGTCGATCTCCATGGACGGGAAGTCGAACTTCGGCTTGCCGATCTGCGCCTGGATATCCTTGATGAACGGGATAAGGGACTTGTTGATCTCCTCGTGACCCGCCATGATAGCCTTGAGCATGGTGTCGTCATCGACTTCGTTTGCACCCGCCTCGATCATTACCACCTTCTTCTCGCTGGAAGCGACGGTGAGCTGGAGGTCGGACTTAGCTCTCTGAGCGGCGTCGGGCATAAGCACGATCTCGCCGTCAACGAGACCTACGGAGATACCGCCGATAGGGCCGTTCCACGGGATATCGGAGATAGATACCGCAATAGATGCGCCGATCATGGAGAGTATCTCGGGCTGTGTCTCGGGGTCAACGGCAAGCACGGTCATTGTGATCGCAACGTCGTTTCTCATGTCCTTTGGGAACAGAGGACGCATGGGGCGGTCAACAACACGGGAGGTGAGTATCGCCTTCTCGCTCGGTCTGCCCTCTCTCTTGAGGTAGCCGCCGGGGATCTTTCCGACAGCGTAAAGCTTCTCCTCATAGTCAACGGAAAGCGGGAAGAAATCCACGCCCTCACGGGGCTTGGGGCTTGCCGCAACGTTTACCATTACGACGGTCTCGCCGTAGTGGATCCAGCAGGAGCCGTTAGCAAGTCCGCAGACCTTGCCGGTCTCGACCATGAGCTCTCTGCCCGCGAATGTTGTCTTGAACGTTCTGTAGTTTTCAAACATCTGTATTTCTCCTTTTCACAGTTATTATCAAAGAGGTACAGATTCAGCACTGAATTCAATCCGGAGCTCGTCCGGACTCAATTTAATGCCGAAATCCGCCTGTCAGCAGACGGCTGTACTCTCTTTAAGGTCACGATTTGCAAACGGGCAGAGCATGACTGCTCCGCCCATATTGCGTTCTTACTTACGGATACCGAGCTTTGCGATTATAGCACGGTAACGCTCGATGTCCTTCTTCTGAAGGTAGTTGAGAAGGTTGCGCCTTCTTCCGACCATCTTGAAGAGACCGCGTCTGGAATGGTGATCCTGCTTGTGGTTCTTGAGATGTTCGGTAAGGTCAGCTATTCTCTTGGTGAGGATAGCGATCTGCACTTCGGGTGAACCGGTATCGTTGTCGCTGAGACGGTTCGCTTCGATGATAGCAGTCTTTTCTTCCTTGAGCATCATAGTACATACACCCCTTTACATTTTGATACGCTCGCAGTACACAGCAGAGGGCAGGTATCATTCTCCGCAGGAGCTTACACCGCAGAGCCGTGTTATGCGTGAACGGCTGCCGTGAATATACAGCAACGCAGTAATTATACCACATTTATTCCGATTTGTAAATAGTTTTTTTCAAATTTTCCTGACATTTTTTCATCCGCTCCGGTCGGGAAGTCCGGAACGATACATGAAGACGTTTCAGAGGTTCCCTTTATACCGCGTCTATGCCCGTGAAGCTGTCGGGAGAAGCCCCGTTCACAGCCGAAGCCGGAACTATCGCGCCGCTCTTCATAAGCTCATACGCCTTGTCGATCTTCTCAGTCGCGTCCTCCGAAAGTCTGCATCTGTCGGGAAGATTTATATACCCGGTGGAACCGGTATCCGCGCCGAGTATATGGTTGCCGCCGCCGAACGTGCCGTCAAGGTACTCTCCGAGCAGCCTTGTATCGTTCTTTCCCATGTACTTGACCGCCGATGTCAGTATCACATTCCTGCTTCCGACAACGCCCTCCCTGCTCATATCGGTGTCCGAAGCTATCATGTACACTTCCCTTTCGCTCTCCTTGATGATATCGAGCACGCCCTTGCACGACGCACCCGCAGCGGCGAATATCACATCACAGCCCTCGTTTATCAGCGCCTTGCATATGTTCCTTCCGGTCAGATCGTCGTTGAACGAGCCTATGTAATTGCCTCCGACGTTCTTTCCGTCCTCTGTTACCCCTGCGTACTTCGCAAGCTCCACGATCTCTGTATTGGTACCGTAGTTTCTGTTGGTATAGTTCACGCCGGACATGAAGCCGTACTGATAGTTGATGTTAGCTTCGACTGCCATTCCGTTCACCACAGCCACCTTCCCCGTCGAGGTGGTGAGTGCCGCCGCCATTCCGGCAAGAAAGCCGCTCTCCTCCTCGCGGAACATCATGGCGTAGATGTTGTCCGCCTCCACCACATTGCCCGCTTCGTCTACCGGGAACGCGTCAACGAGGATAAATCCGGTGTCGGGATTAGCCTTCGCCGTCTCTGTTATTCCCGCGAACTGATATCCCGTGCATACTATCACATCATAGCGCGGCGCTATCTCCTTTACCTGCGCGACAGCCTCCTCGGTCCGACCGGTAGGCTCGATAACAGGGCTTACCGTTGACCCGTGATGCTCCTTGATGAAGTCACAGATACCGTTGTAGTTATCCTGTACGAAGGAACCGTCGTCTATTCCCGCGCCGCAGCTTACAAGAGCTATATTGATGGTTTTCCCCTGTTCCTGAACGTCTTTCTTCGCGGACTTTGAGAACGGTGATGTACCCGCGCCCCCGCAGCCCGCCATTATCGTTATCGCCGCAAAGACCGATACTGCGGCGGTCAATGCTCTGTGTCTCATGTGTGAAGCTCCTTTCGCTCTACTCCTGCTCCTGTGCTTTATAATACGCTTCGAGCTTCGGGCGCGCACGCACATAGTACGGTTCGAGCAGCTTGTCGAAATGCTTTCCCATACCGTCCATTATGATCGAATCCGCCTTCTCGAACGACATACTCTCCTTGTACACGCGCTTGCTAACCAGCGCATCGTACACGTCCGCGACCGCCATGATACGCGCTTCGAACGGTATCTCCTCGCCTTTGAGCCCCTCGGGATAGCCCGAGCCGTCCCAGCGCTCATGGTGATAATGCGCGACATTCTCGGCGAGGATATGGAAGTTGATATCGTCTGTGCCGGAAAGGATCTCATGCACTATACGCGCACCCTCGGCGGCGTGAGTCTTCATCTTCTCGAATTCCTCGTCCGTGAAGCGTCCCGGCTTGCGGAGTATCGCGTCGTCTACCGCTATCTTTCCGAGATCGTGCATAGGCGCCGCCTTTATGATATTGTTGCAGAACTCGTCGGTAAGCTCCGGGAGCGCGTCCTTTCTCATCTCGTCTATCAGTATGCGCACCACATCGCTTGTGCGGCGTATATGACCGCCGGTGGAGTTGTCACGGCTCTCGACCATAGCCGCCATGCTCATGATGAGCTTGTTGTGCATCTCGACTATGTTTGCGGTCTTTTCGGCGACCTGATCCTTAAGGTCGTCGTTGTAGGCGTTGATGAGCGCTATGTACTGCTGATTCTTGGTATCGTCGGAAATGAAAAGCTGATATCCGCGCTTGCGCTTCCCGTCGAAGAGGTAGTTGATATCAAAGACGTAAACATGGTCGTCCTTATTGTACAGAAATCTGTCGCGCGAATTGTCGTTCCGGAAAGTCTCCACCCACGGCACCAGATTCTCGCGCAATACCGCGCTCCGGCTTATGGGCTTGTCAACGGTGATCTCGTCAAGTTCCGGAAGTATACGCTTTGCGGTCTCGTTGCAGCCGAGGTAGTTGAGTCTGAAATCTATCGAGATAAAGCCGGTATCGCCTGTCTCGACAAGCGACTCGATGCTTATATCGGAAATATCGTACAGACACATGCTGTCCACTATGAGCAGATACATGACCTGTGCAAACACGAGCGCGAAGGGAAGCAGCTCAACGTTGGAAATGAAGGTTCTTCCGCCGTAGAAGCTTATCATTGACACGAGAAGAGGGATAAACTGAAGGTATATCATCCTTCTCGAAACGTCGTTCTTTTTAACATAGCTGTATATGATAGCGACAAGGCTCATAAAGAAATATGCCACTATCATTGCCGTCAGCACGGAATGCATCGGTCCGTACACCTTTACAAACACGCGCACACCCGCTATACAGTCCATGACGACGTCCTTGTAGTATATCGGAAAGTACCCGATAGTAAGCACCATACCGTACATCAGCACACTCAGCGACAGAAGCAGCACTCTCGCCCAGCGCTGTATCCTGATACGGCACATATTGAAAATACTGAGCATTATCATCGGTACAAGAAAACAGCCTGCAATGTAAGTAAGCTTGGTTCCGATGTAGTAGGTTCCAAGATCGGTCGCGTCCTCCATGAACCAGTACCCGAGATTTGATACCGGTATAAGCACATATATAAGCGTCAGATGCACGTCGAAGTGCTTGTGCCACCTTGCGGCATACACAAGCGTCAGCACAGCCGACAGCACAAACATTATTGAATAGTAATTCATTGACCTTTCCTCTCTGATGTGCCGGTCGATAAAACACCTACCGTACCTGCATCAATTTTCCGGACGCAGATACCGACACACAGATTATTATACCACAAACCGCATAACAAGTCAACATTTATTCCGCCCGATCATCCGGACGGCAAAAAGAAGTCCCCCATGCCGGAAGCACGGAGGACACCTTAACTATCTTGCCTTAAAATCTCTGTCGGCTCACTGTTCAATATCAAGGATATCAACAAAGCCTGTTACGTCAAAGATCTCCATAACGGTCTCGTTAGCGCCTCTTACCTTCATGCTTCCCTGCTTGTTCATGATCTTCTGTGTCGAGAGCAGAACACGAAGTCCGGCTGAGGAAATATACTCAAGCCCGGAGATATCAAAGATGAGCGCGGTAACGCCATCAACAGAAGCCTTTACCTCAGCTTCGAGTTCCGGTGCGGTAGAGGTGTCAAGTCTTCCCTCAAGCGCTATAGTGAGTGTTGTGCCGCTGTTAGTTTTGTTAATAGTCATTTTTATGCTCCTTTACTATATCGGGTACCTCTGAAAACCCGTTTTAAGAGGTTCCCTATTGTTGATTTATGTGACCGTTATGAAGCGTCCGCAAAGACGCCCATAATGGAGTCCACGAGTCCGGGTACGAACCATTTCAGGTTCTTTCTGTCGAAAATGCCGAAGCGCTCATCGCCCTTGCTGTAAGTGCCGTTGTCCCACCATACACACGGTATTCCCGACTTTTTCGCACGTTCCAGATAATAAGCGACCCACTTTTCGTTTTCGTCGTCGTTCTTCTCGTAGCTGTCCTTCTTATACTTGCTTACCGAGCCGTACTCGGTGATTATTACCGGGATGTCCTTTTCGATGAAATACTCGTCGATCTTATCAAATGCTTCATCTACCTGATCCGCAACGCTGTCGTTGAACTCAAACATTTCCCAGTCATCGGTGATATCGTAGGTGTAGCCGTATGGGGTATAAGCGTGAAGCGAGACTATGATGTGATCGTCCTCAGGTATCTCAAGCGCCTTGAGCGTCGGATCCGCGACCGCAGCAGCGAAGGTGGTTATGAGAAGCGCGCGGGTGGAGTTGTTTCCTCCGGTGGCTCTCACGGTTTCGACAAAGGTCTTGTTAAGCGTGTTGAGCGCTTCACGTCCGTCCTTGGTGCCGCCGCTCCATTCGCCCTTGCCGCCCTCCACGCGTGGCTCGTTGAGTCCCTCGAACAGCAGGTGATCTCCGTAATCCTCAAAGCTTTCCGCGATCTGCGTCCACATGGTCTTAAAGCGCGGCAGGAAGCTGTCAAGCTTTTCGGTCTCGGGGATTATCCACGAGGTCTCGTGGTGAGTATTGAGTATCACAAACATTCCGTTATCGAAAGCGTAATCCACGACCTCATGCACGCGGTCGAGCCATGCCTGCTCGATATTACCGGCTTCGTCCATGTGCAGATGCCATGTCGTCGGGATGCGTATGATATCAAATCCTGCATCGGCAACACAGTCGATCATCTCATGCGTTGTACGCGGATTGCCCCATGCGGTCTCGTCATCGCCGAGCGCATCAAACGTATTCCCGAGGTTCCAGCCTGTCTTCATCTCTCCGACAAGCTCCTGAACGGTCATATCACGCATCTTGCCGTGATCAGTCACGGTGCTTACCGGGGTGATATCCGATACCGCAGAAGTTGTGGCCTTGCTTTCACCGGCATTGTCGTTTCCCGCACAGCCGGACAGAAACGCCGCCGCAAAAAGAACGACTGCTATTGCTTTGTTGACAACCATTCTCATATCGTTCTCCTTTCGGATCACAAGTATGTTTCCATAACAGTATAACACATTTTTCCCTTCAATGCAAGTGTTTTGAGTTTTTTTTTGAATATTATTATGTATGACCGCTTTTCACAGGGCAAAAAGCCTGCCCCTGCACATCGTTCTGCTGCGGCGGATCGCCTTGATACGGTAAAACTGCTCAAAAAAGTTCGCAATGACATTCAAAAAGTCGTTAATATATATATAGAATATCATAAGCGGCTCAAAATACTTGACAAAGCTTTTCCGGTATGATATAATTTTGCGGTAAACAAGCCTTATTGCGGATAAAATATCCGTTTGAGGCAACAATATAAACACAAAAACAACAAAGGAGCAAAGAAATGAAAAAAACAATAATCGCTGCAGCAGCTCTGTGCACCGTATTCGCGCTCGCCGGCTGCAATAACAACACCGCTACGACCACCACGACTGCCGCTGCAACTACCGCTGCGCCTGCTGTCACTGCCGAAAGCAAGATCAAGGGCGACGCTATCTCGCATGACGACTATGTTGCCGCCGAAGTCGAGACCGAAGTAATAGTTGAGACCTATGTTCAGGCAAAGCAGGCATGGTGGGAGGACAACGGCGTAGGACAGGCTTCCATATACGCACAGAACAACCCCGAGGGCGGATATTTCTTCTACAATATGCCCTGCTCAAAGGAAGAATTTGACAAGCTCGTTCCCGGCACAAAGATCAAGGTAAAGGGCTTCAAGGCTGAATGGTCCGGCGAGATCGAGATCATCGACTCCGAGTTCGACATAATCGAGGGTGACACATTTGTAGCCACAGCGGAAGACGTTACCTCCCTTCTTGACACCGACGACCTCATCAAGCACCAGAACGAGTTCGTTGCGTTCAAAGGCATGACCGTTGAACCCTCCGGCGACGACGGTGCCGCATTCCTCTACAAGTGGGACAACTCCGGCACAGACGGCGACGATCTTTACTTCAACGTTTCCAAGGACGGCAAGACATATACTTTCACAGTTGAGTCCTACCTCTGCGACAACACGACTCAGGTCTACAGCGACGTTAAGAACCTCAAAGTCGGCGACAAGATCGAC
>JAFZOA010000463.1 GCA_017550775.1 Ruminiclostridium sp.
AAGTACAACTGGGAGCTCGCGTTCTGTACGCTCTATGCGGGCGGAAAATACGACAACAACAGCGGCGACAACTATTCGTTCGCCCTGGGTCTCAACGGTCTCGGTCTCTGTGCGACCCAGTTCTCGTCCGACTATATGACCGTCGAAGCCGACAACGGCACATGGCATTACTCGCTTCGCTTCGAGAAAGGCTTCAACGTAACCGGCGACAAGGAAGGCAAAGGATTCATACGCACACGCTCGACCGGAAAATCCGGCACCGTGATACGCTGGAAGCCCGACCTTGACGTCTTCACCGACATAGACATCGGCGAAGATTACCTCGACGACGTTCTGCGCCGCCAGTCCATAGTAAACGACGGGCTCGTTTTCGTCTATCGGAATGAGCAGGAGGACGGCTCGTTCGATGAGACCGAGTACTGCTACGAAAACGGCATCACGGACTATCTCAAAGAAGTGGTCGGCGATACCGCTATCGGAACGCCGCAGGACTGGACAGCCCAGCGCGTCGGAAAAGACCGCGAAGACAAGGATGAGTACAAGGTCAAGCTTCACGTCGCACTCGCGTTCTCGAACAAGGTGAAGCTCATCGAGCATTACCACAACTCTTCGTGGCTCGAACACGGCGGAAGCCCCGACAAGGCTATGTCACAGGCGCTTACGTCGCAGATAGACAGCTATCTCAAATCCACCGGCAAGTACAACAAGGGCGAAAGCTCGATAAAGTTCAGCGACATCGAGGAATGTCTCGTTTTCATCTCGTCAAACTTCTCCACCCAGACGAGCTATGAGAACCAGACAAAGAAGTCGATAACAAACAAGTTCATCTACGAAGCGATGCGCGACTGGCTCAAGCACTGCGTCGAAGTCTATTTCATCGAAAATCCCGACGAAGCGCTCAAGATATGCGAGCAGATCATCATAAACAAGCGCGCCCGTGAGAATGCAGACAAAATACGCGCCGGAGTGAAGAAAAAGCTCACCGGCAATATCGACCTGTCGAACCGCGTCGAGAAGTTCGTTGACTGCCGGAGCAAGGATGTCAGCAAGCGCGAGATATACATTGTCGAGGGTGATTCGGCGCTCGGCTCCGTAAAGCTCGCCCGCGACTCGGAATATCAGGCGGTTATGCCGATACGCGGAAAGATACTCAACTGCCTTAAAGCAGGCTACGACAAGATATTCAAGTCCGAGATCATCACCGACCTCATACGCGTGCTCGGCTGCGGTGTCGAAGTCTCATCGAAAGCCGCAAAGGATATTTCCGGCTTCAACCTCGACAATCTGCGCTGGAGCAAGGTCGTTATCTGCACCGATGCCGACGTGGACGGCTTCCAGATACGCACTCTCGTGCTTACGATGCTGTACAGACTCACACCGACACTCATTCGCGAGGGACTTGTATATATCGCGGAATCGCCGCTCTACGAGATAAACACGAAGGAAAAGACGTATTTTGCATACACCGAGGCGGAGAAAACCAAGATACTCGGTGATATCGGCGAAAAGAAATACACGATACAGCGCTCGAAAGGTCTCGGCGAGAACGAGCCGGAAATGATGTCGCTCACAACTATGAACCCCGACACGAGAAGAC
>JAFZOA010000464.1 GCA_017550775.1 Ruminiclostridium sp.
CGCGTATTTGTCGAAGGAATTCTATGACTACAGCGACCATTATACCCTGCACATACCCGCGAACTGCACCGACCCGGATGTCGGCGCGCTCATAAACGAGCTTACGAACACAGCGATCGAGCTCGATCCCGACAACACGTTCTTTGCGCTGAAGGACGGATGCCTGTTCAGCCTCGATATGACGGTGCTGTACGCCGCTCCGTATGACGCGGAAGACCCGTATCCGTATGATGAACCTATAGCTCCTGTCACCGTCAAAATATACACCGTTCCCGAGAGCGTGACCTACATAGCGCCTCACGCGTTCTATAAAGGGAGCAGTGCGAGAACGCTTGATGTGATCTATGCGGGTGATAAAATTACCGACGAGAACATCGCCGCGCTTGATCTCTACTATATGACCGAGGTATGGCTCAGCCAAGCGACGCGCGCTTTGATAGGCACGCAGCCCCGTCGGGGACCCGGGTGGAGATCATACGATTGAATCCTCACGGACTTTCAAAAAGGGTATTGACAAAGAAATGTTCCGAAGAATTGCAACTGAAACGGAGAAAAATATGAAACACAAAAGATCATTTACAGCTTTAGCACTCTGCGCAGCCCTGCTCCTTTCGGGGTGCAGTACAGGAACGCCTGCTCCGGCGGTATCGGAGAGCGAGACGACGGCAAGCACGACGGAGACCACGACTGCGGAAGTAACTACTGCGACAACCACCGCAGCTGCCACAACGTCGGTCACAACAACAGCCGCGCCGGAGCCCGTCAAAGTTCCGGCGAGCATAAGAACAGCTCCGATACCGAAGGGAGAGTGTGAAATCACTCTGTGGGATTATCACAGTATCGACTATATTAACAAGTCGCTGAAGGGTGAATACCTCGAGCGCGGTCTTAACAGATATTCCGTAGAGGGCCGCGACAGAGATACATTTTTCCGGTATGAATCCGGCGAAAATACAAGCAGTGTCACAGACGCGGACGGTGATACGGAAACACTTCGGATAAATGCCGACGCGGCGGAGATCTATGTCCGCGCTTCCACATATTCTTTCTCGGAAAGCGAAGAAAGCGATATTGACGATCGCGTAAAATATTCAAAGATCATGCGCTCGGAAAATTTCCCGTCCGCGTACAATATCGTATTCGATGATCCCGTAGCCGAGCTTATAAAACCAAGCGAAGAATGGATAAACAAAACCTTTGATACTACTGTCTCCGCGGCACCGAGATATAAAGAAATGAAGTCTCTTGTTATCGGCTGGCACACCGATGATATTGTTACCGTGAACGCATTTGTCTGCGCGGGAGACGACGGTATATCGGTGCTTGTTGACCCCGAATATATGTATGGTCTTCCTATGTTCGCGGATTCCTGTTACAAATACAGATTCGGGGAAAGCATAGTCTATTCCGACTCGCTGCTTTTCACCGCCGAGCCCGCGGAGGGTTACTCACTTGATGTCTCCGATTACGCATACGCAAGGGTAAAGCTCAAGGATGTGACCTGCACACAGACGCAGAGCGGTACGGTCACGAAGACTCTGAATACCTGCACATTGGCGGATATTGAGATCATTGACGAGTTTTCCGACATTACTGAATATAACATTTCTTCCGACGAACACGTTATCGCGGGAATGGACAAAGACCCCGTGATGAAAGAAGTTTATGACGCGGTAATGAAAGCAAAGGCGGAAATCTATACGGACAACACATTCGGTATAGTGTTCCTTGACCTTGACTTCGACGGCAAACCCGAGGTGCTCGTTTCACACATCGGCGATGAACAGAGCAGCTATGATCGGACGCTCGACACCGATGTTTACCGCGTTGCCGACGGTGCGCTGAAATATATAGATACAATGCGGCTGTGTTATCAGGTAGTTTATTTCGACGGTGCGGTCGTCGGTCTGTCGAAGCTCAAAGACGGTACTCCGGCGTGGTTCGCGACTACACGAGCTTATCATGACGACAACGAAGAACGCTTTGCTGAGGAAGACTATCTTTACACTCTCGACGGCGATACGCTCAATATGCACCCGCTTTTCACGAGAAGGAAAACCGACGATCCGCTCACAGTGAACGGCGAGGCGGATGAGTTTGATTATTATTTCTATGATGAAAAAATGGTGCCTACAATAACGATAGTGGAGGAAGGACCCTACGGCATGCCGGATTGGGAGGTCGTAAACTGGAACGGAAGCTCGGCAAGTTGGGGAATGTGGGAGCTGTTCGGCTTTGCCCGAGCGAATTTTGCCGCAAGCATAACCACGAGCTACAGCCTTTACAGCGATTGGCTGACATCGGGATTTCGCAGTGGCGACCCCATACGCTATGAGCTTTCCGACCGTGAGTTTTCGCATAAGATAGCGTATATGATCGATGACTTTTATTACGGCGGTACCGTTTCGGTCAACCACAGCTACTGGTTCCTCGGTGACTACGCAAAGCCGGTCATCTACCTCTATCCCGAGGAAGAATCGGACATATCGGTGAAAGTAAACTTCCCATTCGGCGGCTCGCTGACCTGTACATACCCCGAATACGGCGACGGCTGGAACGTTACCGCGATGCCCGACGGTACGCTTTACGACGCGAACGGCGACGAGTATTACTGCCTCTATTGGGAGGGCGACGGCGCGGCTGACCTCGACACGAGCAGGGGCTTCTGCGTCGCGGGAGCCGACACCGCGAAATTCCTGCGTGAAAAGCTGATGTACATAGGTCTGACTGCCCGAGAAGCCAACGAGTTCATCATCTACTGGCTGCCGAAGATGCAGGATAATCCGTACAACGTGATAACGCTGCACACGGACGATTATGCGCGGAGCGTACCTCTTGATGTGTCTCCGGTTCCCGACACGCAGATACGAGTATTCATGACCTATTACGCGAGCAATACGTCCGTGGACATACCGGAGCAGTATTTGCCGCATTATGAGAGAACCGGCTTCACGCTCGTTGAATGGGGCGGAAGTGAGGGATAATTATTATAGATCGCCGGTCCGCGCAAATATCGGGTCGGCGATCGTTGTGTATCTAAAAATACATTGCAAACAGGTTTTTGATGGTGTATAATAAAATATGAAATATTTTTGAAAAAAGCGTTACGCTCCGGCAGGATTTTCCGTCATTATTTATAGAAGGAATAATTCTGCCTGTGGGAGGACGGAAATGAACGACGAAAAGATAATAGAGCTGTACTTTGCCCGCTCCGAAAACGCTATAACCGAGACGGACAAAAAATACGGCGAAAGCTGTCGGAAAACGGCTTACAGCATTCTTGGAAGTCACGAAGACAGCGAGGAATGCACTAACGATACATATCTAAAGGTGTGGGATGTTATCCCGCCGCAGAGACCGACAAAGCTCGGTGCTTTTGTTATACGCATCTTACGAAACCTCGCGATAGACCTGCTGCGTCACCGCACTGCTTTCAAAAGCGGTGGAGGTTACAGCTCGGTAGGATATGACGAGATTGCGGAGTGCCTTCCGTCATCGGAAAGCGTTGAGAGTACGGCAGACCGGAACGCTGCGAGAAAAGCTATTGAAAAGTATCTGTCATCGCTGCCGCGGGACAAAAAGATAATGTTTATGAAACGCTATTTTTCCTGCTGCACCTACGCGGAGATTGCGGAAGACCTGAACACGACCGAGGGAAAGGTCAAAATGAGCTTGCAGCGAATGCGTGAAAAGCTGCGCGAACATCTTGAAAAGGAGGGCATTGTAATATGAGACGCGAAGATATTTTCATGGACCTGATCGGCGAGCTCGACGACAATTACATTGCTCTTGCCATGTCACGCCCGAAAAGACGGGCTATCGTTTCCGAGACCCGCAACATAACGTTTGTGCAGCCTGTTGAGGTCGAAAACAATGTCAGCAAAAGGGAACTCCGGCTTTATTATATCACCCGCGTGCTCGGTATGGCAGCTGTAACGTTCCTTATCGTCGGCGCGGCTGTTCTTCTGATAATGAACTGGGATAAGATCGTGGTTCGTGATCCCGACACGCCTCCGGTTGTTACTACAGATATAACGACTGTGACCGACCCGTCGATCATTGACCAGACAGAGACAGGCTACATCGATGCAGCAGACTGGGGCATTACAATGGAAGCGGTATCTGCGGATACCGACGGAGTCATTATAGAGATACGTCAGAGCGGCGGCAGCTTTACCGGACAGATAAAATACGGCTACGGATTTACCGTAGAAAAATATACAAATGGCGAATGGGTACAAGAAATATCTCAGTACGGTGATTACTGGGAATATGAGCTTGCACCCGACGGCACCAACAGAGAATACTGGACATACGGAAAAAAGCTTGATGCCGGAAAATACAGGATCGTAAAGAACTTCGTTGATTTACGCGCGCCCGGAGATTTCGATATTGCAAGCGGATATGCTGTATTTGAGATCTCCGGAACTAATGATATTGACCGCTTTGAGCAGATAACCGACACATCCATGCCCCGCCCGTTCCCAATAGAACAGGACTATGACCACA
>JAFZOA010000465.1 GCA_017550775.1 Ruminiclostridium sp.
CCGCTGTCGGCGATAAAGCTGTACTCGGCAGCGCTCGAAAAGGGGATATACACCGACCCGCAGAAGCAGAAGGAAACTGCGCGCAGCATAGGGGACAAAGCGGACGAGATAGAGCACCTCGTGAACGAGATCATGCGCTCCGGCACCGAGGATATCGTGCGCTTCGAGGTGAAGGACGCCGAGTTCTATCTGTCGGAGGTCATAAGCCGGATAAGCGTTTACTACCGCGACAAGCTCACGGGGACAAGGTTCACCGTCGGGGAGTACAACGACTGCATCATAAGCGGCGACCCGGACAGGCTGGAGGAGGTGCTGCAGAACATCATCGAGAATGCGGTGAAATACGGTGACGGACACAGCATATCCCTGTCCTTTGCGGACGAGGAGGACTGCCGGCTTATTACCGTCACGAACAGCGGGTGTACGCTCCCGGAGGAGGAGCTTGCCCACATCTTCGACAGCTTCTGGCGCGGATCGAATGTCGGGAGCAGGAACGGAAACGGTCTCGGGCTGTACATCTGCCGTCAGCTTACGCGGGCAATGGGCGGGGATATCTACGCGGAGATACGCGGTGATGAGATGAATGTTACGGTGGTTTGCAGAAAGTGAAAAACCCCCTTATCCGGAGCTTTCCGGATAAGGGGGCATCTGTTATATCGGGATAATTACTTGACCATGGAAGCAACTTCCGCTGCGAAGTCGTCTTCCTTCTTCTGGATACCTTCGCCCTTTTCGAGACGTGCGAACTCAACTACCTTGATGTTCTTGCCTGCGTTGGCGATGTACTTTGCAACTGTGATAGCGGGATCCTTAACGAAGGGCTGGTCGAGCAGGCAGATCTCCTCGGAGAACTTTCTCATTCTGCCCTCAACGATCTTGTCGAGTACGTTCTCGGGCTTGGGCTTCTTGGACTCGGCATTTTCCTTCTTTACGAGTTCGAGCTGAACTTCCTTCTCCGCGTCGATAACGGACTGCGGAACATCGGACTGTGCAACGAACTGGGGAGCGCTTGCTGTGATCTGGAGAAGCAGATCCTTGGCAACGGTCTTTACTGCGTCGTCAGCGCCGTTGTCGGATTCGAGCTTGATGAGCGAACCGATGATCGAGCCGCCGCCGTTGTGTACGTAAGCGTAAACGTCGCCGGTCATTCTTACGAAGCGTCTGATCTGGATGTTCTCGCTGATAGAAGCAACCGCGTCGGTGAGAACGTCTGCGATCTTCTCGCTTGTGCCGCTTGCTGTAAGCTCCTTGAGAGCCTCAACGTCAGCAACATCGTTGTCGATGATCGTCTGAGCTACTGTATCGCAGAATGCCTTGAACTTGTCGGAGTTTGCCGCGAAGTCTGTCTCGGAGTTGATCTCAACTACCACGCCGATCTTCTTTGCTTCATCTATCTTAGCGACTACGAGACCCTCTGCCGCGATCCTGCCTGCCTTCTTGGCCTGCTTTGCGAGACCCTGTTCACGAAGGTACTTGACAGCCTCGTCAACGTTGCCGTTTGTTGCTTCAAGAGCGCGCTTGCAGTCCATCATACCGCAGTTTGTGAGTTCCTTGAGCTGCTTTACGTCCTGTGCTGAAATAGCCATTTTAATTTCTCCTTTTATTGTTGTTTTTATTCCGAATGTTCCCCGCCGTTTGGCGGGGAACGCTTTTTATACTATTATTCCGCTGTTTCTTCCGCAGCCTCTTCCGCCGCGTCCTTATCCTCAACAGCAGCCTCTTCGGAGCCCTGCTTTGCAGCGAGGACAGCGTCAGCCATAGCGCCTGCGATAAGCTTTACCGCGCGGATAGCGTCGTCGTTGCCGGGGATAACGTAGTCGATCTCATCGGGGTCGCAGTTCGTATCTACGATAGCAACTACCGGGATACCGAGCTTTCTTGCTTCCGCAACAGCGATCTTTTCCTTGCGGGGGTCAACAACGAAGAGAGCGCCGGGGAGCTTCTTCATGTTCTTGATACCGCCGAGGAACTTTTCAAGCTTTTCGATCTCAAGAGAGAGCTTGCTTACTTCCTTCTTGGGGAG
>JAFZOA010000466.1 GCA_017550775.1 Ruminiclostridium sp.
GTCCCGGCGGCGACAGCGTCGAGCGTGAAATATCCACGCAGCACGGCAGATATACATACAAAGCCACAAAGCATAAGAATGAAAGCGAACTTGTCATCTATGTCCCGTAACGTGCGGGAACCCCGTAAAATTACAGCATAACTGAACGCAAAACACTCCGACAGGCGGAAATGCCCGACGGAGTGTTTCGCGTTTTATGGAGAGATGTTCGTATCACCAGTTTGTCTTGTCCGGGTCTGACGAAAGCCCCGCACAGCCGGTAAGTCCCGCGATAGTCTTCATATCCTCGTCCGAGATCTGAAATCCGAAAACATCGAGGTTTTCCCTTATCCTGTCCGGTGTGACGGATTTCGGTAGCGGCAGGAAACCGTTCTGTAAGCTCCAGCGCACGCATATCTGTGCAATGCTCTTGCCGTATTTCTCGGCGATCTCCTTCATTTCCGGGACGGCGAATATCTTTCCGGAACCGAGCGGACTGTAGGCTTCGAGCAGTATGCCGCGTTCTCTGCAGTACGCCACGAGCCCGTCCTGCGTATCTCCCGGACAAAGGCGTATCTGATCTGCCATAGGCGGTATCGTCGCTGTCTTCATAAGCTCGTCGATATGGTGCTGACGGAAGTTGCTTATGCCGATAGCGCGTATCTTTCCCGCATTGTAAAGCTCCTCGAAAGCCTTCCAGGTCTCCGCGTTCGTCTGCTGCCATGTGTCGCGGTACTTTATAGGGTTCGGCCAGTGTATCAGGAACAGATCGACGTAGTCCGTCCCGAGGTCGCGCAGAGTCTTCTCAAACGACATCATTGTGTTGTCGTAGCCGTGCATTGGGTTGTCAAGCTTCGAGGTTATGAAGATCTCGCCGCGCGGTATGCCGCTCTGTCTGACAGCCTTGCCGACGGTTTCCTCGTTGCGGTAGCCCTGTGCGGTGTCAATGTGGCGGTAACCTGTTTCAAGAGCGGTAAGGACCGCCTGTACGCCGGTATCGTCGTTCGGCATCTGCCACGTCCCGAAGCCGACAGCGGGTATTCTAACGCCGTTTGAAAGTGTGTAGTGTTCCATAGTTATCCTCCTTATTGTACAGCTAAACCGTGTTTGCCGTGTCTTACTTTTTTGCCGCTCTCACGCGCAAAGATCACCCTGTATGCTATGGCGTTTATCAGCAGCGCACCAGTCCAGGCGCATATCTCCGCATACGCCGTCGCGCGGAATCCGAGCTGTCCGATGAACAGCGAGATCGTGCCGATGCGCAGCACCATTTCCAGAATGCCGGAGATCATGGGGATGAGCGGGAAGCCCATGCCCTGTACCGCATTGCGGAATACGAACAGCATATCCACCGCGAACAGCATAACACCGCATATCGGGAGACATTCCGCGGCATAAGCTATCTGCTCGTCACCGGAAAGGAGCAGGGAAGCGAGCTGTGTCGGGAAGAAAAGCATCACCGAGCCCAGCAGAGCATACGATATCCCCGCGATAGCAAGACATACCCTGAGACCTTCGTTTATCCTGTCGAAGCGTCTCGCGCCGTAGTTCTGACCCGTGTACGCCGACATGGAGAGCCCCGCTGTGCAGGCGGGCTGCATGAACATATTGATGTACTTGCTGCACGCCGAGTACGCCGACGTGAACGCAACTCCGAGACCATTGACGTAGTACTGCACAGCCATGCATCCTACCGCGGTAATCGAGTTCATAAGCGCCATGGGCACCCCGTTCTTCATCAGCCGCGCGTAAAGCTTGCCGTCCGGCTTCGGCTCGTCGCCCTGTTTTTTCAGGAAGTCTATCTTCCGCAGCTTTGTCAGACATACCATTCCCGAGATCACCTGCGAGATGAGCGTCGCAGCCGCCGCGCCCCATACTCCCGTATTGAGCACGAAGATGAAGAAGCAGTCCATTGCGATGTTGAGCACCGACGAGATCACGATAGCTTTAAGCGGCGTTCTGCTGTCGCCGAGAGAGCGGAGTATTCCTGCACTCATGTTGTAGAAGATAGTCGCCGAGAGCCCGCCGAAGAGAATGTAGCCGTATGTAAGGCTGTCGCCGATGATGCTCTCATCCGTCTGCATGAGCGTCAGTATAGGCTGTAAAAACGCGGTACTGAGCACTGTCAGCGTTGCGGTTATTATCACCGCGAGCCTTATCATCGCCGTGAGCGTTCTGCGAAGCGCGGTATAGTTCTTCTCGCCGTAGCTCTGCGCCACAAGAACCGAGAAGCCGTTTGCAAGCCCCATGGAAAACCCGATTATCAGGAAGCACAGCGAGCCCATGTTTCCGACCGCCGCCAGCGCGTTGTCGCCGAGTCCGCGTCCGACTATCGCCGTGTCCGCGAAGGAGTAGAACTGCTGGAGCATACCCGTCGCGAGCATCGGGAAGAAGAACCCGAGTATCACGCGGCTCACCTTGCCCTGCGTAAAATCCATTGTTCCGTTCATATATGTCACCCCGTGTTAAACTCTTCGCTGTGTCACAACAAATTATTTTCAGTTTACAGTTTACAGGTTACAGTTTACAGTTGTGGTGTCCGCTTCGCGGACGTATCTGAATTGTGACAAAACCCGGAAGATAGTTTTTTTAAGCAGGTACTTACTTATTTCGTCACGATTTAAATAAGTCGCCGCAGGCGACACCATAACTGTAAACTGTAAACTGTAAACTATAAGCTGTTATCTATGTTAATAGATCAAATGTTGAAACAGAGCCGTATTCTTTTGTTCTGCTGTTATTATACATTTCTTTGACGTTAATTTCTATCAAAACCATTGTATTTTTGTAAAAAATATGGTATCATAGAAGCATACGGAGGTGATTGTATGAATACAAATCGTGAGCTTAACTACCGACTTTTTGTGCAGACCGAGGAGGACTTCCACCGTACCGAGATACGAAGCGAGTTCGCGCGGTATGACGATATAAAGAACGGCGACATCGAGAAGGTGAAGCGGAACATCGAGGAGATAAAGGCGCATTACTACGAGGGCAAGGGAATGCTGTCTGAAAGCCTGCTACGCAATAACCAGTACCACTTCGCGATCGGCGTGGGTATCATTGCGCGTGTGTGCATCGACGGAGGCATGAAGCACAACATCGCCTATACTCTCAGCGATATCTACATCCGGCGCGGGGACAAGTGCCGCGACCCGCAGGAGCTCATCGAGCTTACGGGTGTGATGATGACCGATTTTACCGAGAGAATGGCGGATATACGAAAAGAGTCCGGCGTTTCGCTGCACGTCCGCCGGACTGTTGATTACATATATGAGAATCTTCACATACCGCTGACGCTCGGAATGGCGGCGGAGCATGAACGGCTCGACCGGAGCTATCTCTCAAAGCTGTTCTCAAAGGAAATGGGAATGCCGATCAAGGCGTATATCCTCAAGGCGAAGATTACCACCGCGCAGAACATCCTGATCTTTTCGGATTTCCCGATCGCGGATATTGCGGACTCGCTGGGCTTTTCCTCACAGAGCGCGTTTGCCGCGGCATTCAGGAAGATAACGGGGCTCACGCCGCTGCAATACAGAAACAGATACAGCGAGGAATACTCGCTGAGGTCGGCAGGAAACAGGGAGGACTGAGCGGAGCTTTATTGCCGGTCGTGTATCTTCTGCTCGAACTTGTTCTTCTCGCCGCAGCCGCTCACATCTATGGGGTAGTTCCCGGTGAAGCAGCCGTCGCAGATACTGCATCCTGTAAGGCTGTGCGCGTCCTCGACGGAGAGATATGCGAGACTGTCCGCGCCTATCGCTCTGGCGATCTCTGCTGTGTCCGCGTACTTGCAGGCGATAAGGTTTTCCTGTGAGTCGATGTCCGTTCCGAACCAGCACGGGAACTTAAAGGGCGGGGAAGAGATGCGCACATGGACTTCCGTTGCTCCCGCCGAGCGAAGCAGACCCACTATCCTGGCGCTCGTTGTTCCGCG
This sequence comes from Ruminiclostridium sp., assembly GCA_017550775.1. The sequence continues at coordinate 3,920 of JAFZOA010000466.1, forward strand.
CACGATCGAGTCGTCCACCATTATAACGCGCTTCCCGCTCACAACGCTTGCAACTGCGTTGAGTTTGATC
>JAFZOA010000467.1 GCA_017550775.1 Ruminiclostridium sp.
CGGTAGGTAAAGCCCAAACGCTCGAAAAGAGCCATATCGTTTAGCTTTATCACCATGCCGTCGATATCGTAATCCAGCGTGAAGCGGCGCTCCTCGGCCTTGTCTATTTCGGCGATGACCTCGTTAATGCCGCCGGCAAAGCAAAAATCGTTCACCGGCAGGCCGTTTTCGCGCAGGAAGCCGAGCATTTCAAGCTGCGAGGCGAATTCCCTGCCTTCTATATAGCCCACGTCATAGGCGGTGAAATCCAGCCTGCGCGAGGCCGTCACCTTGGGATCGAGATTGCGTATCGCGCCGGCCGCGGCGTTGCGCGGGTTCTTGAGCTGTTCCGATGAGGTCCTGTTCAGCTCGTCAAGCACCGATATGCGCATATAGCATTCGCCGCGCACCTCGAATTTGCCCTTGTAGGGCACTGTGAGGGGGATGCTGCGTATGGTCCTTGCCTGAGCGGTTATCCCCTCGCCGGTAACGCCGTTGCCGCGCGTGGCGGCATAGACCAGGCGGCCTTCGTCATAAGTCAGATTGATCGTCAGCCCGTCGAATTTGTATTCCAATATGAACTTTTTGTCCTCAAAGCGCGACTGCCCGCATTTTGAGGCCCACGCGATAAGATCGGGATTGGCCGGGGTCAAGCCGGATACCGATGCTTGCGGAGGAGATCCCCTCGGGCTGTTCGACAGAGGTTTTCCATGTCGTTTTCTGACCGTTCTTTTCAATGTATCCGTTTAGAGGTATAAGGGTAGAGGGGGTTATGTAGAAAGACTGATCTCCGAGCCATATTCCCTCAAATGAGGCAAGGTCTTCTCCCTTGCACAGCAGCACTGACTTCTCACTCTCCTGCTTCATGGAGTCGGGTTGAACGCTGAACTCGTAGGTCTGTATATACACGCTCACACCGGCGAGAAAGTTTGCGGCGAGGTACTGTCTCCCCATTGTTTCGAGCATAGCTTCCTGCGTGGGGTCATCATTACCGGCGAATACAGGTACCTCCATTCCGCAGGCGGAACATTCTCCCGAAGCTCCAATTTCTTTTCGGCAAGCCTTGCAGATCATGATAATGTCTCCTTTTCAAATTCCGAAAGCTGTTTTTCCATATTCTCAATGTAAGTGAAGTATGTTGCTTTCAGGCTGTTGGCGCTGTCTTCAAGCGCTTGTGTCCTCTGTCGGATGTCTGCCGCGTAATCGGCGTAATGCTCCACAAAGTCTCCGAGCCCGAGCGTTTCCTCAAGTCCCGCGGAAAGATTCTTAAGTGCGGCGATCTTTGCCTTTGCGCGGTCATAGGTCCGTCGGTTATCGGGAAGATCGAACTGTTTTATCGACTCAAGGTAGGCATCAAGATGTCTCTGCGCTTCCGAGACCGCGCTGCTGCGCTCCGCAAGTACGCTTTTCTGCTTTTCGATCTCCGCTGTGAGGAGCTGATACTGTTCGTTGCTTGCCGCTATACTTTGTTTCAGTGCAGTAAGCTCGGCTCCCGCTGCGGAAGTGCGTTCTCCGCACTCTCCAAGCTTCCTTCGCAGCTCATCACACTCCGCGTTGGAGTCCGCAAGCTCTTTTTCGGCTTCGGCAAGCTTGTTTTCAAGGTATTCCTTTTTGAGCAGAGCTTCCGGTATGCTGAGTGTTTTCAGATGCTCGTTCTCATCGTTAAGCCGGCTGCATTCTTCTTCAAGCTCGGTCACTTTCCGGTATTCGATCTGAAGCTTTTCCGCTGCGGCGGCAAGCTCCGTTTTTCGCTTTTCAAGCTGTTCTGATCTGTATTTTATGTCGTTGACGCTGTTTTCGCAGGAACGTATATTATCGTTAAGCTCCGCGAGGTGTTCGGTCATTTCGCCGAGCTTTTTCTGTTTTGAGTCGGAAAGCTCTTCGGCATCAATGTTGTTCTTCGATAATGACATGAGCGAGCGTGTTACCGATGCGAGAAGCACTACCGCCTGTTCCGCGTCGCCCGTCCCGATCTCTGAAAGAGTTCCGGCGCCTTTGATGTCGTTGATCACATCCTTGAAGATGCCGAGCATATCGCTGAGTGTGACAGTCTCCTGTTTCTGCAGATTGTTAAGTGTCTCGTTGGTCATTTCAAATTTCAAATCCGCTCACCTCCGTGTCACAGAACAATAGTGTCAAACATATCCTTGAGCGCTTTAAGCTTGATCTGCTTCGGCTCTCCCTCGGCGCGTGTTATCATATCATAGTCGCCGACGTGCAGACTCAGAACGCCGGACGTGTCAAGCGAGAACCCGACTGTCGCTGTCTTGTACTGGTTTGTTACCACATTCTGGAGCCTTCGTACAAGCTCGCTGTTCGGAGTAAGTGTCAGAGCGGTTGAGTCGTTGTCGCCGAAGTTGATAATAAATTCCCTGAATCCGCCGCCTGCCGTGAGAATGATCGCTTTTTTGCCGTCCGGCTTGTTCTGATAGTAGATCGTATCTGGCTCGATATCCTGCTTATAGCGTATAGCGTAGAGATACTGCACCTTTCCGTTCACGTCCCGTGTGAGCAGTCCTATTGAGTAGGGCGCGGTACTCCTGATCCTTATACGCTTGTTTGCGAGCAGAGCCGCACCGAACGCGATAGCCTTCTCACGTTCGCCCTGATCCTGCGTGAACGAGCGCTTGTCCTTTGAGCTTATCCTGAATCTCTCGTCGATCTGCTTCTTAACGAGGTAATAGTTCCCGAAGCCGCCGACCAGAACGATCTTGAAGTTATCCACCGCGTTCGACATGAACGGGTAGCCTTTATCGGTCATGTACCTGCACATATGGTCAAGGTTGGAGCTGAGCACCGGAGCTATGAGTTCATTGTAAACGCGCAGCATGGTCCCGAAGGTCACCGTAACGTAATCGTCCTTATACTCTATCTCGGTGAACTCCTCGTCGTCGAGATCCTCTGGGGTGGACTCGAATTCAATGAAGGTGTCGGTGACGCGCTCGGCCTCAGAGGTGAGAAATCTCTCGAACTGGAAGACCGCAAGGAAAAATCCGTCGTCCGGCTCGAACCCTTCTTCTTCAAGCCCGGCGGCGATTATACTTCTGCGGACAACGCTCTCCATGTACACCACAGACGCTTTGCCTATCTGCTTTTCCTCATTCTCGCCCGCGCCGCAGCGTTCGAGCACCTTTATCTCTACGCCGCTCCCGTGACCGGAAACATTTGTGAGAGTAAGATCGAGCGTGCCGCCGCCGTAGTCGATCATCAGGATATTGCCGTTGAAGTCGGTTTTCATGCTGCACTGATAATCATACGCGAAGTACGCGCTTGCCGCCGCCGGTTCGCTCACGACCGTGACAGAGCGTGCAAGACCTGTTTCCTCGCAGATGTTCCGCAGTATGTTCTTTGAATCCACGCGTCTGAGATTGTCGTTCCATATCTCCGGGACGCAGATAACAAGGTTGTCGATCCCGTCCGACTGACAACGGGAGACAGCCTTTTCCATTATGTGCTTGAGGAATATTCCGGCGATCCTTTCGGCGGGGAAGCTGTCGTCGTATCCGCGTTCCTTGCAGAGCGCCTTATCCTTCTCACCTATGAGCATCTTGAAGTTCTTGAAGATGCGGTATCCGGGCTTTCCGATACGAAGCTTGGAAGCCTCGCCGAACTCGAACTTATCCTTCTTCTCGGAGTATGCGACTATGGAAGGGAAGTTATTCGCCGTCTGGTCGGGCGAAACAGCTTCAAGATTGTCGGTAGCTTCGTTGTACACGGAAGCGAGCGTATATGTGCTTCCGAAGTCTATTCCTAAATTTATCATTGACTGTTTCCTCTGTCTTTATATGTGTCCGGAGCTAAGGGATCGCTGATTAAATCCTGCGCCGCTTGCATCTTTAGTCGTTGTCGTGCACAAATTCCCCTTGACTTGCGCCGGCAAGCCTGCGGAGAATTTGTTCGATCTGCCAACTAAATCAACAAAACGATCAACGCACGATCTTTAATCATCGTTTCCTTAAATATCCGCATATTTCAGCCTTATCTCTTCGATCTCGTTTTTTATGCTGTCAATGTTTTTTACGCCGCCGCTGAGCTTGTGTATCTTAGTCCGAAGCTTCGTGATATCGCCGTCTATGCCGGATGAAGCGCCTGACGCACCGAAGCTGAACAACTTCTTCTGTGTGCTCTGCGCGGGTAACGTCTCTCCGGAGCACTTCTTCTCATAAAGTTCGTAGAGCAGATCGTAAGCTTCACAGCAGCATCTCATTTCCTCGGTGCGGTAATCATTCGCTACGAGCGACGCGCGTGTTTTGGCGAAGAAAATGATGCATTCCGCCGCAGCCGCAAGAAGCTCCGGCTGTGTGTTCTCCAGCGCTTTTTCCGCGTTGGACACGAACCTGCTGAAATAGTATCTGAACAGGTAAGTAAAGTCCGCATTGTCACAGAGCGTCTTCCTGAATGATAACGCCGCAGTAAGAAAGTCCGATCTGAGGCTTTCCCTGATATCGGCAGATAAGAGCGCGTCATAAAGTCGGAGAAGCTGTTCTCCGCAGTCAGAGAAGTCCTGCGAGTTCTGCCACAGGCTGTTCTTTATCTTCCGAAGTTCGGGATATCCTGTATCGGGAGCGGGGGAAAGGAGCTCCGCCGCGATGCTTCCGTCTTTCAGGATGATCTCTTCGAGAGTGTCGGTGCTGAATGCCTTGTCACGGCCGAATATCTTTTCCGGGGCAGTATAAAGCTTCCAGGAAATGTATCCCGGCGTGCGTTCGGGGTCGGCCGGTCTGTACACGCCGTCCGTGATGACCTCCACACGCTTCAGCATATTTGAAACGTTATCCGGAGAGCGGGTATCAAATACCGCGAACCTCTCGCCGTACAGTTTGGCAAGCTCATCGTACAGAAGAAAATTGCGTGAGCCCTGTTCTCTGAAAAGCCTGTCGGTCTCCGGAAAAAGCTCCGGTGAGCGGAGTATGGAGTTTCTGTCCGTAAAGTATTCCGAGATATCTCTGTTTATGGGGAAGAGGATAACAAAGAGCTGAGCTCTGCCGCTTTTCCGGTTCACACTGCTCAGAGCGATAAGACGCTGTATGGTTTCGCTGTCCTTTATCTCGCAGAACGCGTCCGCAGTTATCATGCAGACAGAATCACCGTGCTGCTCCATGGAACTCAGCACATAACTCCCCATTACGTTCTCCATGCCGTTCACCGTCTCACGGCTGAAAATACCGCGATGAGCCGCCGCAGGACCTTCATCAGGCTTCTGCTTGTTCCTGAACATGGAGAACAGGTCGTTCTGCTGCGGCTGCGGGGAAGGGGAGGGGGGCGTGAAACCGGTATATGTGAGCTTGAAGTTGCTGCCGGTGCCGCCCGTATGGGTGACGTGGAAGAAAGAGAGCATGGGGTGGTTCCTGCGCAGGTTTTTGAGAAGGCTGTACAGGAAGGGGACGCACTTTATCATAACTCCGCCCTCGGTGCAGTATTTGTCGTTTTCCTGCACAAAGGCAAAATGGAACATACCCCGGTTCGGGTCAAAGTAACTCACCTGCGACATTCACCTCCCGTGTATCATGCTTTATCCGGTCATTTATCCTTCAACAGCTCGTCGAGAGGCTTTGGCATCTCAAAGTCGCTGTAGTCATCGTCGTCACTGTTATCGTAGTTTCCGCTTTCATCGTCTGTTTCGTCAGGAGCGGGCTGCGCGGAAACGGGAAGCGCAGCAACAGGCACATACCCTTCGCTGCGTACAGCCTTAAGCTCCGGCTTCGGCGGCTCGTAGGCTTCGGAGAAATACTCAAAGCTCTGCTCAAACGCGTCTGCGATCTCGTTTGCGGTGTCGCCGTCAACGGTTAGCACCTCGTTTTCGTCGTGCGCTTCACTCATCATAAGGCGGAGAATGAACTGCGCGAACTTCACGGCAAGGTCATATCCGTAAGCGGAGGTGCGTTCGGCAAGCTTGTCGGTGTCCACGTCTATCTCCGGTACTGCCGGATCTTCCGACGCTCTGCCGAACATTGTCCGGTAGATTTCCGAGAGCCGTGCGGTGTCCGGCGGGGAAAGCCTGCACACATGGAACGTGCTTGCTATTATGCGCGGTATGCCGGCTCCTGTGTCACTGCTCATGACCGCACAGCAGCTCAGCGTACCCGAATACATCTCTGCGCAGTCTGAAAGCGCGTACATCATAGCGCTGTTGTCAGATATAAGCTCCAGCCTTCGGATAATTATGAGGGCATGGTTCTTTCCCGTGCTTACGGCGCGTTCGTGTGCCTGCGCGAACAGCTTTCGCAGATATCCGCTTTTTCTGTTCATCAACACGGCGGCGCTGATGCAGAAGCATTCATATCCCGCGTCGTGCATCTCTCCGGCAAGAGCGAAGGCGATACCGGTCTTACAGCTCCCGCGGACACCGTACAGCAGTACCGAGCTTATATGTCCGAAGTCCGTCTTTTCGTCCGGTATCAGACCCTTTACGATCTTGATATCAACGCTGTTCTCTCCGGAAACGATGCTGTCGAGCCGTGCGCTTCCGGGAGTAAACGCGAACGAGACTATGCCGCCCATTTACCGTCACCATTCCTTCTTGTTGGAGTTGTATTCGTTCTCCCATTCGTCGAGTGAGCGCAGTATCTCCTTCTTCGGTGTGGGTCGGCAGTCCGCGAACGCCTTGTCGAACATAGCCCTTGTGAGCTTGAATGTCTTGCATTTAAGCGATTCGACAGCCGCGTTCTCGTCGTTTCCGCTGGCGCTCAGAGCTTCCTCTATTATGATGTTTTTCAGCTTTGTGCCGAGTCTTTCTATATCGCGGTAGTTGTAATCGTCGGTGACCTCCGCCATGTCGTTGAAGGTAAGGTCATCCAGCGCAATAACGTCGGAGAACATTCTCTCGAAAGCTGCCGCGCGGGAGGGAATATCCGGGAGCGGGAAGCGCACCAGCTCCACACGGTCGAGCATAGCGTTGTCAACCTTGTCGGGGTAGTTGGTCGCGCCGATGAATACTATCTGCTTGTCGGATTCGTTGATCTTGTTGTAGCCGGTAAGGAACGCGGTGGTAATGGAGGCCGCGTAGTTCGGCAGGTTCGGCATATCGCGGCTCCGGCAGATACCGTCTATCTCGTCCACGAACGCGATACAGGGCGCGTTCTTCTCAACCTCGTCAAAGAAGCGGGTCGTGAGATTTTCCGCGTCGCCGACGTACTTGCTGAGTATGGACGAGCCTTCTATCATCATGAACTTATAGTTCTGATCCATGAGCTCGTGAGCGAACGCCTTGATGATGAAGGTCTTGCCGCTTCCGGGAGGGCCGATGAAGAAGTAGGAGTGGATAGGCTTGAGCTTGAGATACTTGCGGATAGGGTCGAGGTGAGATGAGAAAATGCAGTCTTTAAGCTTTTTCTTGAGGTCATCCATACCCGCGACATCGTCGAAGGAATGCTTGGGAGCCTCCACGAACCAGCCCTGAACCGTATCGGCGAACGGATCGTTCTTTGAGTCGCCGTTGGTGTTGCTCTCGGTGTTCTTCGAGCCGTCACCGCCGCCCTGCGAGCCACCCTGCGCACCGCTCTGTTTCAGCTTTTTGAGGTCTTCGAGGGTGGAGATCTCCTTTTGTATCTCGTTTATCTTCATGTTGAGGCGCTGCATTCTTTCCTCCTGATGCACGCGCTCCTCCTTGACGCTTATGCTCGCCATGTGCGAGCATAGCTCCAGAGCCTTCTGGTAGAAGATACATTCTTCCTTGGTATGTACCTTTCCGTTTTGGAGGTAAAGATCCTCCGCCTTTCTTACAAAGCTGTTGTACAGGTTTTCAGCCTTCATCATTGTCTCGGTATAAGTTGAAGCCATTGTATCATCTCTCCTTGTCGGTAGGTTTGCTTACCCGTCATTATCCGGGGCAGGCTGACGAGCATTCAGATTGTGTGATCGTATTACAGAACCGCACAAAAACCGGATAGGTCTCTGTGCGGTGTTTATCAGTTGTTGAACCAGTCGTCGGTCTCGTGCTCCTCGTGGTCGAGAAAAGCGTTGAATTTGTCGAGCTCCGTCTGTGATATGTTATCGTCCGATGAGTCGTCGATAAGCGTTCCTATACCGTGCTCTGTGTCGTACTCGATGTTCGCGTTGATCGAGTCGTTGAGTTTGCAGTATCCCTTCTTGATCTCGTCGATGTCGTCGCCGTCGAGAAGCTGTTTTACTACCTCGTCGCTTACGAGGTATTCGGACGGATTCTTTGAAAGGCTGTTCTCGATAGAGTTGCCCACACCTGCGGACGGATTGCTCATCTTTGTGATCGAGCTGTCGTTGAGCTTAAGGCGTATCTTGAAGATAAGATCCTTGATCGGACCCGAAGCGTCGTTCATACGGTTGATGAAGCCGAGGGTACGACTCATGTCGTTAAGTGCGACTCTGAGCTGTCGGTTGCCCTGTACTTCCTCCATGCGCATCTGCTGCCTGTGGACGAGCTTGTAGGCATAGAAAGCATTCCTGAGACGGGTGTACGCCGCGGAAAGGTCATAGTCCGGCTCTTCCTCCGAGTAGTAGTTTATCCTTCTTCTCTCGGTATCTACGATAGCGGCGAAATCCTCTTCAAGCTTGCTGAGATTAACCTTGATCTTCATGAGCTTTTCCTGGAAGGTCATTTCGCTCGCAAGTGTCTTGCGCTTGTAGTTGAGCTCCTTGTTCTCCATTTTTTCGGATTTTTTCAGGCGCTTTTCTTCATATTTGTTGTTGGACAGTAAAGACATTATTCATCCTCCGGTTTCCGTGTACTATGAATGCGGCGCGGAAAGCGGTCATCCGCCCGCATTGACTGTGTCAGTTCGTGAGAGTTTCCTTGTTGGTCTCGGTATTTTCGTTCTCGTTGTTGTCCTGATCCTCTTCCTCGACCATCTTTTTAAGCTCGTACTCGGCGTTCATCTTCTCGATAGTGTTGCCGGCATACGCGTCGGGATCAACGAGATTCTTCATCTGGGTGTTGACTTTGGATATTTCGGTAGCGCTTACCGCTGCGATCTCGTGCAGCATCTTCTGTGCGCTGTCCTGTATGTTTTCAAGCTGCTCGCCCATGACCTTCATTTCGAGTGCCTGGGAATTGAACACATTGTCAAGCTTCTGCAGTTCCTCAAGCATCGTCGTGTTTATCTTGTAGTCGTATTCGTCGAGCGAGTTGAGGGAATGATTTACGGTATCTTCAAGAGACTTGATGTTATCGCGGAGCAGGTACAGCGTGTCCTGCTTCTGCTGCAAAGCTTTTCCGCTCTTTACAAGGTTCTTCCTGAAATCCTGGAGATCGCGTGCTTCCTTTGAGAGCTCCTTGCCGGGAGGCGTGTTCTTTATCTCCTTCATGAGCTTGCCGAAGGTCTCGGTCTCCTGTATGTTCTTCCATGTAGCGAACTGTTCGTTATACTTTTCGGAGAGCTCGCGGAACTTTATCTCCTGCTGTTCGTACTTGGTCCTGTCCTTCTCGCACATATTGGCAATGTACGCTATGTTGTAGTAGTTATCCGCTTTAAGTATGCGGTTTTCGATGATAGACTCCCTGTCATCCTCCTCGAAGTGTTCAAGCACCTTGCAACCGTCCTTCA